>CAYZQQ010000355.1:0-4098 GCA_964480075.1 uncultured Anaerolineaceae bacterium | reverse complement strand
TTGATATTTTGTGCCAGCAGCACATCGCCCACAGTTTGGGCGGTGGAAAAAATTGTGTGCGCCTGCCTGCCATCATTTATGTGGATGGGCACAGCTCGATGCAGGGTTATGCGCACCGTTTGGGGGCGCATAGCTTCCACCCGGTTTTTCAGCGGGATAAACATGCCGTTCATCGGAGTAATTTTGGTGGGGATGGGGGCATCGGGTACCCACAATTTGCCATTCACCAAAATATCATCGTTGGGGGAAATTTCAATCCCCCGCGCCGCGAAAATTTCGGCGGGGGTTTGAGCATGAGTGAAAATATGAGAGAATGTACCGCTTTTTGTCTCAAGTTGAACTGGGCGCGCCAGCGCAATTTCGATGGTACGGTCGGCGGGCAAGCTGCTATTTTTTGCCAAATTAAGTGTATCTTGCGCCGTGAGAACAATTCCCGTTTGTGCCAGCACCGCATCTACCGTCAAGCGGTGGGCACGGGCAAAAAACGGTCTGCCATCCACCATAATGGTTACGAGTTGCGCGGTTTGGTTGTACCCCCCCATCAATATCGCAACAACAATTATTGCCAGAAAAAATTTTACCGGTTTTTGGGGAAACATAACATGCGCTTGAGGTTGGGTTATTTGCACGATAATGCCTCAAAATGCAAAGGCGGGTCGAATTTGACCCGCCTTGTGTGCGACATGCATTGAGGTGCCGGAAACCGAATAGCACCAGCCAGGCACTCCTGTGTCACCCGGAAGGAACCACTTATGGCTGCTGCCTTCCGACCCTGACCAGATTCGCGGGCTTCCGCTGCACCGGACCCGCCCGATGCTACCCGGATACCGGCACCTCAATGGTAAAAAAGGCGGAGAGGGAGGGATTCGAACCCTCGAGGCTTTTACACCTACACGATTTCCAATCGTGCGCACTAGACCAGCTATGCGACCTCTCCAGAACAATTCAAAATTAAAAATGCAAAATGTAAAATTGAGGGCTTATAGTTGCCCTCGTTTTTAATTTTACATTTTTAATTTTTCACTGCTGTCCAGCGGGAAGGGTGGGATTCGAACCCACGGTGGATGAAAACACCCACAGCGGTTTTCGAGACCGCCCCGTTCAACCACTCCGGCACCTTCCCAGACCGACTGCGGATTATAACACGGGCATAGAATGCGGGCAAACTTTCTGCCCCATTCCAACGATAATCGACAGTAACGTGGTTTGTTTTGGACAGCCCGGCAGATGAAAATTATGTAGATTTTTCTCGGCGGTACAGCCACCTGTCTGCCAAAAAGATCAGACCGGGCGCGGCAACCAACAGAAAGTACGGAAACCAAAAACATCATCGAAGCGTTGCTGGTGGAAAATGTGCCGTAATGGTTACCACGTTCCGGGTGCGAGGATTTCCACATCGAATTGAAAACAGGAATTCCAACTATTGCGCAGTTTTTCGAAAATAGTTCCGCAAATTTGAGATACGGTTCCGTTTCGGTGACGGTGAAAAATGGATCTTTCGCGGGCGGCTTTGTTGGTGAATGTAACCGCCATAATGTGCCACGGCTCGACGTGCAAATCCTGAATCAGATGCCCCACGCGGTGAATCAGCACGCGGGTTTTGCCGGAACCGGGACACGTCAGCGCCAGCACGGGGCATTCGGTGGCGGAAACAGCTTGTTGTTGGGCGGGGTTGAGGGTTGAAAGCAAATCCATTGTGTTCTCTTTCCCCGTCAGTATAACCAAAACCACGCCGGAGGCAACAGCGAGAATTGTAGATTGCTGGAAATATCAATCAGTATTTATTGGAGGGGCAGCAACTTCGCGAGCAGATCGCTCACGTTCAATTGCCCCGCCATCCGGCGCAGATATGCCACATCCAACCAACTTTTCTGCACATTGATGATACCCTCGATGTCCCGCCATTGTCGTTCCGAAACGTCTCCGCCGGCGTGATACCAGACCAATTTCGCCAAAATGGTATCTTCCGGTGAGGTAACAAAAATATGACGCGGGGGTGCTTCGCTGACCTGTTGCCGAATGCGGTGTGCCAGTTGGGCGGTTTCGAGCGGGGCAGATTTGGCAACAAAAATATCTATTTTGAACATTGTTTCCAAATGAATGAGATTGAATGATGATTTACGAATAACTGCTGTGCGGATGGCTGGTTCATCAGCATAAAATGTGTTTTGTAATTTTTTTACCAACGGCGATATATGCTCCGGTTTCAGTGCGGCGATGATGTCTGCGTCCATTGTGGCACGCATGACGCCATGCACCGTGCTTGCCAGCGACCCGCCGAGGGCATACGGTACGTCCAGTGATTCTAAAAGTTCGGTGACAGTCAGCGTGACGGTGAGAGGTTCAGTCAGCATCGGCGGCTCCATACACCTGTGTGGCGAGCGGTTCGCCGAGGATGAGCGACGCCAGCCGGCGGCGGCGTTGAGTGGGGGTGTCGTGCGGATAACGTTGTTTCAGTCCGGCGAGCGCCAATGCCCGCACGGTGCAATTCATTTCGCCCACCAGCGTCAATTTCCGCGCGGGTGACATTTGCCGCAAGTGGGCAAGTTGTATCGCTTCAATTTCCGGTGATGTGTCTGTCTGTTTCATAATGTCAGTATAACCAAAACAGCGACAGAGGCAACAGCGGGAATTGGGGATTGGCGAAACTCAAGGCGTTCCGTCTGTTCGCTCGAAAACGATTAACTCCTGACTGTCGCCGTAATATGCCGCAACGTATTTATCTGAGGCGGCAATTAGACGATAACCACTGCCCACCGATTGTGCTTCCAGCATCGCTGGCGTAATCTGTATTCTGGTAGCGTCTATTGTTCCTACTTTCTCACCTGTCTCGGCATGATAGCCAATGATGGAATCGTTGAAGTTAATGGCATAAACAATATTGTCGCCAACTGCTATGTTAGAAACAATATATTCTGGGTCTATTTCAAGATATTTTTGGGATGAGTTTCCGAGTTCCAGGTTAGCGTGAGTTTGCCAGATAATTTTCCCGGTTGCAGTATCAAGAGCATAAATTTGTTGGGCTTTTACAAACATTGTGTCATTTACAAATATAGGCCAGCGAGAAAGAGAAGAAGCAAGCTCGCACGTCCACAAATCGTTATTTAATGCACTATTATGGGCTGATAAAAAATTACCGACTGTTAGGGAGTTCAAGAATTTAGATATTCCCAAGATTGTGATATAGTTCCGAAGGTGGGAAAAATATAAGAGAGGCAAACCAATGGAACTAACAGAGACATCGAAAAGCGTTTTTATTGAGACCGCCAAAACATTGAAAGGTCACGCCCGCCGGATATTTATAGCACGCGTCGTCAAAAGTTTTGGAAAAGGCGGACAACGGCGAGCCGAAGCCGAATTGGGTTGGGGACGCGGCACTATCCGTAAAGGCATGCACGAACTTGAAAGTGGCTTTGAATGCTATGACTATTTGACTGGCAGAGGGCGAAAAACGGCCGAAACGCATCTGCCAAACTTACTTAAAGACATTCAAGCGATTGTTGAGCCGGAAAGTCAAACCGACCCGACCTTCAAAACGGCCCGGTTGTACATTCGTTTAAGTGCAACAGCCGTTAGAAAACAATTGATTGAGCAGAAAGGCTATCGTGAAGAAACCTTACCCACCGCGGAAACCATTCGTTGCAAACTTAACGAGTTGGGGTATTATCCAAAAAGAGTGCAGAAAAGCCAACCCCAAAAAAGATAGCTGAAACGGATGCCATATTTGAGCAATTAGCACAGGTTAATCGCACGGCTGATAGCGATGAGACACAGTTGCGCTTATCCGTTGATGCCAAAGGGACGGTTTTATTAGCACTTTTATCCCGCGGAGGAGTCAATCGAGTTCAGGTCAAAGCCCTGGATCACGATTTTCGTCCGGACGAAAAAGTGACCCCCGTTGGCGTATTTTTACCGCAACACAACCAAGTCTACATCTTTTTGGTTTCCGGTTCTGTAACCAGCGACACCATCGCTGACTGTATCTACAATGTTTGGACGATGCGCGCCGAGCAATTTCCGGCGGTTCAAACCTTGGTCATCAATCAAGATAACGGCCCGGAATGTCATAGCAGGCGTACGCAATTTATGAACAGGATG
>CAYZQQ010000354.1:0-4104 GCA_964480075.1 uncultured Anaerolineaceae bacterium | reverse complement strand
CCCCGCACGGGGACGGCTGCGGCGAGCATGCCCGCTCAGGTTGACCCCCGCGTGGCACACGAGCGGAGTCAGCAACTGCACGACCTTTCGGCGCGGCACGCGCGGGCATTTCGGCAATCGCTCATCGGGCAAACGCTGCCGGTGCTGTGGGAAACCGCCGAAGAAACTGTGGGCGGACATCTGTGGAGCGGACTGACCGACAATTATGTGCGCGTATCGGCGTTCGCGGCGGGCAATCGACACAATCAAATTACCCTCGCCACCCTGACCCACCTGCTCCCCGATGCGCTGGCAGGCGATATGGCAGGCGAAACCATCCCCCTGCAACTGGCGGTTGGTTGATTGGCGATTCGCCCATGTGTGAAACCAGAAACTTTGAACTTTGAACCAGAAATCTTGAACCCAAAATACGGAACAACCCTATGGCTGGAGCGATAAAAATTTTACTGGCAGATGACCATGTGGTGGTGCGCGCGGGCACGCGGCAGTTGCTGGAACGCCAACCCGACATCAAAGTGGTGGGCGAAGCCTCTACCGGCAGAGAAGCCATCCAACTGACGGACGATTTGGGACCCGATGTGGTGGTGATGGATGTGCGCATGCCCGATGGCGGCGGCATCGGAGCGACCAAACGTATCAAAGAGAAACATCCCGAAATTGCCGTGCTGGTGCTCACCGCGCACGATGATGACGAATATGTTTTCGCGCTGTTGCAGGCGGGGGCAAACGGCTATTTGCTCAAAACCGCCGAAGCCGATGAGCTGACCAAAGCCATCCGTACCGTCATCAAAGGCGATTTGGCGCTGGCGCCGAGCGTCGCCGGAAAAGTGGTGTCGCAATTTACCAGCGGCAAGACCCTGCCCGATGTGCTGTCGAACATCAAACAGGATTATGGCGGGCTGACCGAGCGCGAAATGGACATTCTGCGGCTGGTGGGCGAAGGGCTGACCAACAAAGAAATCGGACGCAGGTTGTTTATCAGCGACCGCACCGTACAGGCGCATCTTTCCAACATTTTCTCCAAACTGAATGTCAATTCGCGCACCGAAGCGGTGATGCATGCTGTGCGGCACGGGTGGATTGCATCCGGAAATTCCGCATAAATGAAAATTGAACCACAGAGACGCAGAGGCACAAAGAAAAATAAGGTTCAAGAGCCGGATAATCGGCAATATTTGCGATTTTTGGCGGTAGAACTCGTTGAAACTTTTTGCCGGTGTACAAAAATTGTATCAATCAACACCGGTTTTAGGTTATGTCATTCCCGCGAAAGCGGAAATTCATCGTTTTTTGCTGTGGATACCGGATATTTCCCTTCAGAAAATTCCGGTATGACATAAAAATTTGTGAGAATTTGTGGCTAAAATCCAGTCAAACAAAAAGTTTCATTTAGTTCGTGGGAAAACTCAAAAACTTTAAATTCTCTGCTTCTCTGCGCCTCTGTGGTGAAAACCCAAAAATTCCCATTATGAAAGATAAACGTACGAAAAAAGAGAACAGTCTGGAACTGCGATTGCTGGCAATCGGGCTGGTCATTATTCCGCTGGCATTGATGCTGGTGTTGGCGGTGGGGGCTACGGCGCTGGCGATGCAATCGCTGGTGGCGACACAATCTTCTGTGCCCCTGTGGAAACCGTTATTGGTGGTTGCCGGGGCGCTGCTGGTGGGGCTGGTGGCACTGGCGTTAGTGTTGCTGTGGGCGGTGCGGCGTATCACCCTGCCCATTGAGCGAATGGCAAAACAGGCGCAGCAGGTGGCTGCCGGGGATTATGAAACCCACGTTGCCCCCAGCCGAATTTTGGAGTTGCGGACGTTGGGCATGGCATTCAATCATATGGTGGCGCAACTTAGCGCGTATCGCGCCGGATTGCAGGAATATGTCGCCTCCGTCACCGATTCACAGGAGGAGGAACGCAAGCGCATTGCCCGCGACTTGCATGATGGTACCATCCAAAATTTAATCGCCATCGGACAGCGTATCGAATTGGCGCGGGAAATGCTCGGCGAACAGAGTATTGACAAAAGCAAAGCCCAACTCACTGAAGTTCGCACCATGGTTACCGATGCTATCGCCGGTATTCGCCAATTTTCGCGCGATTTGCGTCCGCTCACTTTGGAGGATTTGGGACTCGTTCCGGCGCTGCAATATCTGGTGGGGCGATTGGAGCAGGATGAACCACTAGCGGCGGAATTGGGCATTGAAGGGGAACCAACGGGGCTGCTCCCCGATATGGAAGTGACGATTTTCCGCATTACACAGGAAATTCTAAATAACATTCGTAAGCACGCCCGTGCATCACACGTATGGGTGACGGTGCGATTTTTGCCGCGCCAAACCCTGCTGGAAATCCGCGATGACGGCGAAGGATTCTCTGTGCCGAAAAACACTGCCGACTTGGCACGAGAGGGGTCATTCGGGCTATTGGGGCTACAGGAACGGGCGAACCTGTTTGGCGGCGATATTTCCATTCAATCCGCGCCACAGCAGGGAACCATTGTGCGGGTTATATTGCCACACAAACAGTTACCACGGCGCGTTTCATCGCCCCAACTTGACGATAATGACGAAAAATAGGCAATATGGCGTAGGATTTCTGATGGTAATTCGTAGGGTTGCGGTTGCGTTAAGCATAGAGGTGGAGTATAATGCTTTCGGTAAAGAGAGAAGATGGATGGGTACCGGAGGAAATAAATGGACGTACTATTTATCATTGTGTTGGTTGCAATGCTGATATTGGTAGGGTATGCTAAAGTTCAGCATGGTGTGGTGAAGACTACCGGTGAATCATATTTAATTGATGACGATAAATAATCAAACGTATCGTATTTTCAACGTCGCACAGATGTGCGGCGTTTTTTTTTGTGGTGATATGCTGTTTAATCCAATTCGGGTTGTATTCCCCGTGGCTTGCCACGGCTGTCATTCCCGCGAAAGCACCCAAACAACGGGCACAGGCGGGAATCCAGAAAATGGATTCCGGATATTTCCGCAGGGAAATATCCGGAATGACATGACCATAATAATTTCTCTTTTCATCAACATTCGCTGTAGCCGCAGGAATGACATTTTTTGCACCCTTCAATGTTCATAAGTGTGGCGTTGCCGCAGATGGGACATAAATCGCCGCCGGCTGCCGCCGACAGTTCCAACTGAAACGCGAGTTGGTCGTCGTCCTCTTCCGGCAAACCGGGCAAATCTGCCTGCGAATTGAATCCAATGTGTTCTGCCAGCGCTTGTGCCACCGCGTCGGGCAGGCTCATCACCCGCGATTTACCGAAGCCATGCGGTCTGCCGCTGCCGATACCGCGCAACTGGGCGATGATGTCCTGCACACGCTCGTATGGACTCAGTGGGCTGGGCATACGCAAAATCAAGCTGATGAGTCGCCCCAGTCCTTCAGCATCCGCCGCCACATCAGACCCAACTTTTGCTACATTAATGAACACTTCAAACGGTTCTTCTCTGCCGCCCCCATTGTAATTTACGGTGATATAGGCTGTGCCGATAGGCGTTACTTTGCGATATGTGTCGCCGTGCAGGATGGTGGGGCGCACGCGCGGTTTGATGTCGGCGGCGGTGGGCGATTTCTCGGGGGCAGGTTCCTCTTTTTTCGCGGTGAGCACTTGCTCATCCCGCGAACCATCGCGATAAATCGTGCCGCCTTTCGCGCCGAGGTCATACATCAATTCGTATAGCTCGCGCGTTTGTTCGAGGGTGTAATGGTTGGGGGTGTTGCACGTTTTGGAAATGCTTGAATCGACCCATTTTTGGATGGATGCCTGTGCGCGCACGTGTTCTTCCGGCGTTAAATCCATGGCGGTGACAAGGTAATCGGGCAGCGGTTCATCGGGGTGCGCTGATTTCCATTCGTCATACACGTCCACCCGCTCAATATTGGTGCCCATGCGCCCCGTGCGTTCCCATTCCCAGAAATAATACGGCTCAATGCCGGTGGATGTGCCGACCATTGTGCCGGTGGTGCCGGTGGGCGCTTGTGTCAGCAGGGTCACGTTGCGAATACCTTTTTCGCTCACGGCGTGCCGCACTGATGCCGGCATAGTTTTCATAAACCCGCTTTGCAAATAGTGCTCGGCGTTAAATTT
>CAYZQQ010000353.1:0-4123 GCA_964480075.1 uncultured Anaerolineaceae bacterium | reverse complement strand
ATGCTGGCGCTGGTTGTCGCCGATAACCTGCTGCTGCTCTTTATTGCATGGGAAATTATGGGGTTGTGTTCATACCTGCTCATCGGTTTTTGGTTTGAAAAAGACAGCGCCAAAAAAGCCGGCTTAAAAGCGTTTCTCACCACCCGCATCGGTGATGTGCTTCTTTTTGCCGGGATGCTCTTTCTTTACAGCAAAACCGGCACGCTCACCTTCCGCGATATTTTCAAACCGGAAACTCTGCAAATGCTGGCAAATAGCACCATTTGGGGACAACCCGCATCGGTGGTCATTTCGCTGTTTATTTTTGGCGGCGCGGTGGGCAAAAGCGCGCAGTTCCCGTTACACGTGTGGCTGCCGGACGCTATGGAAGGTCCCACACCCGTTTCGGCGATGATCCACGCGGCAACAATGGTTTCCGCCGGAGTGTATCTGGTCGCGCGAATGTTGCCGCTTTTCGCCGTGGTTCCCGTCGGCGCATTGCAATGGGTCGCCATCATCGGCGCCATTACCGCTTTTTTCGGGGCGACCATCGGCATTGCTCAAAACGACATCAAGCGCGTGCTGGCCTATTCCACCATCAGCCAATTGGGATATATGATGATTGGGCTGGGATTGGGCGGCTTTTTGGCGGGAATTTTCCATCTGCTCACCCACTCATTCTTTAAAGCGCTGCTCTTTCTCGGTTCCGGGTCGGTCATTCACGCGATGGAACATGGGGCAGACCATGCGCACGACCATGAAACCGACCCGCAGGATATGATGAATATGGGCGGGCTGGCAGAGCGAATGAAAAAAACCTACATTGCCTATATGGCAGGTACGTTGGCGTTGGTGGGGATTGTGCCCTTTGCCGGATTTTTCAGTAAAGATGAAATTCTCGCCGATGCATGGCACAAAGCAGGCGGCTTCAATATGGGTAGTGTGGCGTTTTGGGCATGGCTTGCCGGAACGCTGGGCGCGTTTTTAACGGCGCTATATATGGGGCGACAAATCGGGCTGGTATTTTTGGGAAAACCGCGCACCGGATTATCGAAACACGCGGTGGAACCCGGCAAACGGATGACCTATCCGCTGTTGGTGCTGGGGTTCTTCGCCCTGATTCTAGGTTTTGCCAATGTGCCGGAAAATGTACCGCTGATTGGCAACGGTTGGCTGCACCATTTTGCCGGAATGATCCACGAAAGCGCCGGGGTACTCAATTTGGAAGCCCTGCCGTTCAACTGGGGGCTGGCGGGTGTTGCCACCCTCATTGGGTTGACCGGCTTTTTGTGGGGAATTGCGCTCTATCGCGGGCACGAACTTGGGCAGGAAGACCCGCTGGTCAACCTGTTGGGGCGACCAATTTTCACCCTGCTGAAAAACAAATATTATGTGGATGAATTCTATTTTGCGTTCATCATCAATCCGGTAGTAAACCTGGCAACCCTTGCCGCCAAATTCGATTACGATTGGGTCATCAATCCCATGGTTAATTTTGTGGGCAACACCGGGCGCTGGCTCGCTGATGTCAGCGCCGAATTTGACCGGGTTGTGGTTGATGGCTTGGGCGTGCTGGGCACGGCTCATTTCTTCAGATGGCTGGGGAAAGAGTTGCGTTACACCCAAACCGGACAGGCGCAAAATTATCTATTGGTTATCGCCCTGGTGTCACTGTCGCTCGTGGGCGTATATCTGTTTGGCATTGGATTTTAGCGGAGTCACCATGCTCTGTTTACTTCACTAACTGTAAAGTTGGGAGGAACCACCACAATGAACATACCGTTCGTACTCACCTTAATTCTCTTATTTCCGCTGTTGGGTGCAGTTGCAATTCTGTTCATCCCCGGCGAAAATGAAAAAGGCATCAAGAATCTCGCCATTGTTGCCAGCCTTTTCCCGCTGCTGTTTTCCATTTTGGTGTGGATTGGATACGACCCCGCGCAGGGCGGCTACCAATTCGTTGAAAATTACAAATGGATACCCAGTTTGGGCGTTTTCTATCGCTTGGGTGTTGATGGCTTGAGCATCCCGCTGGTATTTTTAAGTGCCCTGCTCAGCACGTTAGGATTATGGTACAGCGCCGGTGTCATCAAATATCGCGTCAAAGAATTTTTTGCGCTGTTTTTGTTGTTGGAAGCCTCGCTCACCGGTGTTTTTGTGGCGCTGGACATGGTGCTATTCTACTTTTTCTGGGAAATTGAACTGGTGCCGATGTTCCTGATGATTGGCATTTGGGGGCACAAAAAAGACCGCCCGCAATATTCCGCCATTAAATTTTTCCTCTACACGCTGGTTGGGTCGGTAGCGATGCTGCTGGCATTCATTGCCATATACCTGAACACCGGCTCGTGGGACATCACTCAGGTCCCCAAACTGCTCACGTTCTCCCCGTCGATGGCAACCTTGGTATTTTGGGCAATCTTCCTCGGCTTTGCTATTAAAGTCCCATTGTTCCCGTTCCACACCTGGTTGCCCGATGCTCATACCGCCGCCCCGACTGCCGGGTCGGTGATGCTGGCGGGGGTGCTATTGAAACTCGGTGGGTACGGTATGATTCGCATTCTCATCCCGTATTTTCCCGGCGTGTTCCAACAATCCGCACTAATTGTAGCAACCCTCGGCATTATCAGTATGATTTACGGTGCGTTGGTCAGTATGGCGCAATGGGATTTGAAACGGCTCATCGCCTACTCTTCCGTGAGCCATATGGGCTACTTTATGCTGGGGGTGGCGGCGGCAGTGTATTACGGCGATATGACCAGCCGTACCATCGCCCTGAACGGTGCCATTCTGCAAATGTTCAACCACGGGATCATCACCGGCGGTTTGTTCTTTCTGGTTGGGGTGGTATATGAACGAACTCACACCCGTGAGTTAAAAGCTTTCGGGGGATTAAGCAAGCATACCCCCAAATATTACGCCATTATGATGGTCACAGCGTTCGCATCGTTGGGGTTGCCGGGGTTAGCCGGGTTTATCAGCGAATTTCTGATTTTCCGGGGCGCATTCGCTACTATGCCGGTGATGGCAATCATCGGCGTGATTGCCATTGTGCTCACTGCGGCATACATTCTATGGAAAATCATTCAGTATGTATTCCTCGGCGACTTTGAGCCTGAAAAATGGAAGAAAATCTTCGATGCCAAACATTGGACTCGCGGCGAAGACATGGCGCCGTTTGAAATATGGACGATGGCGCCGCTGCTATTTGGCATGATTTTAATCGGATTGTATCCATCGGTAATATTAAACACCATCAATCTCGCCAGCCATACAATTTTAACCGCTGCGTTTTAGTCGGTTAAATTTCGCTCCTTAAACAGGAGGTTTACATTGAACACATTTATGTTACTATTACCCGAAACCATTTTGCTGGTGTTCGCCTTTGTGGTTTTCACATTAGATTTAATGTGGAAAAACCGTGAGGACAATCAATCGAACACATTGGCAATTGTCACGCTCATCGGCGCACTGGCGGCATTTCTCGCCACGATTTTTGTGTGGGTGCAGGCGAACAGCGGCGCGGTTCAACTCGCCGTCATCGCCACCGATACCGACCATCGCGTGCCGATGCTGGCGGTTGACAGCTTTACCATGTTCTTTAAAGTGTATGCCACATTAACCGTCGCGCTGGTAGGGCTGCTTGCCACCGATTATGTCCGGCAGAAAATTAAAGCCGCGGGCGAATTTTACGCGATGATGTTGTTGGCGGGATTGTCGCTGATACTGGTTTCCAGCGCCACTAATTTGGTGATGATTTTTCTGGCATTCGAATTTCTCTCGATTACCAGCTATCTGTTGACCGGATACATGCGCGACAGCGAATTTTCCATCGAAGCGGCTCTGAAGTATTTTCTGTACGGCTCGGTTGCCAGCGCGGTGATGCTGTTCGGCTTCTCGCTTATTTACGGCGCCACTGGCTCGCTTGACCTGCATGGTATCGCCACAGCGATGGCGTCTGCCGACCCGACCATCACCCATATTTTAGCCATTCCCGCGCTGATACTCATTATGGTTGGATTGGGCTTTAAAATTGCGTTGGTTCCGTTTCATCAATGGTCGCCAGAAGCCTATCAAGGCGCGCCAACCCCCATCACCGCGCTTTTATCAGTGGGACCCAACGCCGCCCCCCCCCCCCCGCCCC
>CAYZQQ010000352.1:0-4134 GCA_964480075.1 uncultured Anaerolineaceae bacterium | reverse complement strand
TTATACCTCAATTCCATCTTAACTCGTGGTCTGAATTTTGGGGGTAAGTATAAAGACGTGGCGGTGTTGGTATACGCCTTGTCGCGGATTTCCGTGAGCGACAGCAAACGCCGCGCGGCAATTGAAAATCGAATACAAAAACTTAACAAAACTTTAGCGAAAAAATAGGAGGTTTCTTAAAATGAAAGTCAATATCTTACGAGCAAATTTAGTGAAAGAATTAAATGCCGTGGGTCGGATAACTGCCGGTAGTCACAGCACTTTGCCGATTTTGGCAAATGTTCTTCTAGACGCAACGGATGAGGGCTTGCGCTTAGGTGGTACCAATTTAGATGTCGGGCTGTCTACCACGCTTGCGGCATCTGTGAGTGAGGGCGGTATGTTGACCGTCCCCGCACGTTTGTTTGGTGAGTTAATCAAGTCTATCCCCGGCGATGACGTGGAGCTTGTCGCAGATGATGATACGCTACACATCACCGGCGGTAATTACAAGGCAAATCTCAAAGGTTTGTCTGCTGAAGAATTCCCCTTGCAGTCCTTTAATGAGGTGACTAATCTCGCCCGCGTTTCCGGCGATTTGTTTAAAAGGGCGATTGGGCGGGTGGCGATTGCCGCCGGTGTGGATGAAGGTAGACCTATTCTCACGGGCGTGCATTGCGAATTGAGCGGCACGACAATGCGTCTTAGCGCGACGGACGGCTACCGGATGATGCAAGAAAGCTTGCCCGTACTTTCGCCGGTTGAAGACATCGCGGTCATTATTCCCGCGAAAACCTTACAAGAATTAGGGCGTATCATCCGTACGGGCGATGAGGTGGAAATCGGACTGGCAAATAATCAATTGGTTTTCCGATTGCCGGAGACGGTTTTCTACGGCGCGACGCTGAGCGGCAACTACCCGCAAGTATCGGCGATTATTCCTGAGAATTTCAAGGCTACAATCGTATTGGATAGCGAAGATTTGCGGCAGGCTGTCAAAGTGTCCTACGTTTTTGCGAAAGAATCCGCGAATATTCTGCGTATCACGCTCGCCAAAGATGAGTTGGTCATTGAGGCAACCGGAGCCGAAACCGGCGATAATACCGGTCGGGTGGACGCGATGATTACGCTAGACGACAACTATTTCAGTATCGGGGTCAACGCTAAATATCTACTTGATGCGCTAAACGGTGTTGACACTCCGCAGACGGTGATTAAACTGGTTTCTTCCGGCAATCCGCTGATTTTATCTCCGATGGGCGACGACAGCGATTTTAAGGCTGTGATTATGCCAATGGCGATTAGCGGGTAAAACAGCCGAAGTATGCGAATATGCGCTCGCGCACCTCCAAACGCTTGCACCGGATTCTTGGGTTGTGGTATATTTGAGGCATGGCATTGGAAGCCTTTTCGGAGAATTTTAAATATCTGCTTTTTGAGAAAAACGATAGTCGGCGCAATATCGCACGTTTCTATTATTTGGCATGGCAACCGACCTTGCTGGACGGCGGTGCGATTGTGCGGATCTACGGACGTAAAGGCAGTTGGCAACGGGTTTTGTCCCCTTTGCCTTTTTCATCTCTAGATGCGGCTCGTCCGATACTTGATGCGATTAGGAACCGTCGATTAAGGCATGGCTACCGCGTTGTACAACAAAACTAAAATTGAATATCGATTTGTTAGTTGATTAAAAAAACGTGCTTGGCAACCCAAGCACGTTTTTTATTACCTGCCAATGTGCAGAGAGAAGGAGGAAACTCTTGAAGAAAATACAGGTTTTGGATGTGACGGGACGAAAACTCGCACCCTGCCATCCGGCGCGCGCTCGTCAGCTTGTGCGGCGAGGCAGAGCAATTTGGCAAACTACCATGCGAGGGGAAAAGTACCTGCGTTTGGTTTACCGGGTTAGCGAGGGCAACTATGGATGCGAATGAACTACTAAACACGTGGACACTCAACGCTGAACAGCGCGCGGCGGTCGAACACACCGAAGGGGCGTTACGCATCATTGCCGGTCCCGGTTCCGGTAAAACGCGGGTCTTGACCCACCGCATCGCTTATATTTTGCGGTCGATGCTGGCTTCGCCGCAAACGATTATCGCGGTCACGTTTACCCGCAAAGCGGCCGGTGAAATGAAAGAACGGGTCAGTCGCTTGTTGCCTGATGTTAATATCGATGATCTGACGATTTCAACGTTTCACGGTTTAGCGTATCGTATTGTCAAAGCGGAAGCGGAAAATCTGGGCTTCAATCCGGCGCGTTTGCGGGTCTGTCAACCTCACTATGGGCGGCAACTGATTCGCAAGGCGATGTCGATGGCGGGCTTGCATTCATCTTGGGATGCGGAAACGGTGATGGGTCAAATAGAGCGCGCCAAAGGGAAATTGCTGTCCCCTGAAGCCTTTGTGCAACTGCCGGGGGATTTCTTTGAAGAAAGTATCGCCCGCGCGTACCGGAAATATCAGAACTTGCTGAAGGAGAGAGACTTAGTAGACTTTGGCGATTTAATTCGCTTAGCGGTGCAGGTATTGGTTGAGAATGAGGAAGCGCACGCCTTCTATCAAGAACTCGCGCGCTATGTGTTGGTCGATGAGTTTCAAGATACTTCGTTGGGGCAATATACTTTGCTGAAACAACTGGCGGGCAAGCATGGCAATCTGGCTGTGATTGGCGATCCGATGCAGAGTATTTACGGTTGGCGGCAGGCTGATCCGGCAAGCGTGATGGCGCAATTCGAGGCAGATTTTCCGGAGATGTCCGAGATTGTCTTACGTCAAAGCTACCGTTTCACCGAAACCATCCTCAAGGCTTCAGAAGCGGTGGTTGCCGCTTTGGGCGAGCCGCCGCGCCGACTGAAGACAGATAACGGGGCAGGGGGCAAGATTAAAATAATTAAAGCTGAATCAGATCGGGATGAGGCACTACTACTGGTTGAAAAAATTAAACGCTTGTTTGAGCAAGGGGAAATAACTTATAATGATTGTGCCATCCTCACCCGCACCGGCGGGCAACGCAGACTACTGGAGCAGGCCTTCTTGCGCGCGAATATGCCCTACAAGCTGGTGGGTGACCGTCCCTTTTTCGAGCGTCAAGAAATACGGGTGATGCTGGGCTACTTGCGATTGGCGGCAGACCCTTTCGATGCCGGTGCGCTGGCACGGGTCATTAACACGCCGCCCAGGGGCTTAGGGCGCAAGACGCAGGAAAAAATTCGAGGCGAGGATTTTCAGCTAACCACCGAGAGCTTGCTGTCTGCCGATATGCACGCTGATTTGTCGGCGAAAGCAAAAGCCGGCGCGGCAGAGATACTGGAAATTATTAACGACATCTCCGGGGCAGTTGAAGGTCATAGCTTACCGGCTTTGTTTGATTTCGTCCTTGAGCATAGTGGTTATTTAACATGGTTACTTGACGGGCAATCTGATGAGAGTGACTTGGGTTCGGAAGCCGGTTTAGAAGAATTGCGGCGGATGACGCTCAAATACGCGAACCTGGCGGATTTTCTGAGCGCGGTTGAGGATTTAACCGATGACCTGTCCGCTCAAGACGAGGGGGTATCATTGGCAACCTTACACGCCGTTAAAGGGCTTGAATTTCCGGTGGTCTTCATTGCCGGTTTGGAGGAAGGGCTTTTCCCGCACGTCAAGAGTAGCGAAAGTCAAGCTACCTTGGATGAGGAATACCGACTCTTCTATGTGGGACTGACGCGGGCAAAGCACAAACTTTATTTGAGCTATGCTCGCTATCGGGAGCAAAACGGGGTGGTGCGTGAGGCATCGCCCAGCCGATTGTTGCGCGCCTTGCCAAAAGAATTAGTTGAAAGGAGTTAAACGTGCCGAAAAAATTTAATCGTGCGGATATAGAGCGCATTCGAGACAGCCACCGCATTGAGGATGTGGTGGCGCGTTACACCGAACTGAAACCGGCGGGGCGCAATCGCTTGAAAGGCTTGTGTCCTTTTCATCAAGACAGCGATGCCAGCTTCTTTGTCTACACAGACAGTCAAAGCTGGTACTGTTTCGGCTGTCACGCCGGGCGTGATATGCGCGGCAGTCACGATGTTTTTAAGTTTTTAATGCTGGCGGAGAACCTGAGTTTTCCGGATGCGGTCGAGCGACTTTCGGTGGGTGTGCCTGAAGGAGGTGCGCCCATCC
>CAYZQQ010000351.1:0-4149 GCA_964480075.1 uncultured Anaerolineaceae bacterium | reverse complement strand
ACTTGGCAACTCAAAGCGTTTATCTAAAGCGGGAATTGCTGATGTTTCGAGTTTCTGTATGGAGTATAATCGTATTTTGCGAATCTCCAACCTCACGGTTTCACGTTTTACGCATCACGTTTTATAATGAATATATAGCCCGCACCCGGAGGCAATATGCTCCCCGATGATTTTCAGTTTACCCAATCGAATTTGCAGGATTACCTGACTTGCCCGCGCCGGTTTGACCTGCGCTATCGCCAGCGATTGCAATGGCCCGCGGTGCAGACCGCGCCGGTGCAGGAATCGGAGCGGCGAATGAAACTCGGCAGCGATTTTCACTATCTGGTGCATCAGCACGCGCTGGGAATGCCCATGCCCGCGCTGACCGCGCTCGCCGAAAATGACCCGTCGCCGGAGTTGGGGGCGATGTGGCACAGCTATCTGGCGCACCGCCCCGCCGAATTGTCTGCTGTCGGGGTGCGGCTTTTTCCCGAAGTGACGCTGGCAACCGTGCTGAACGGTTGGCGGCTCGCGGCGAAATTTGACCTGCTGGCGGCGCAACCCGATGGGCGGGTGTTGATTGTGGATTGGAAAACGAACCTGCGCCGTCCCCGCGCCGACCGCCTGCGGGCGCGGGCGCAGAGCCGGGTATATCCACTGGCGCTGGCAAAAGCGGGCGCATCGCTGCTGGGGCAATCTGTCTCCGCCGAGGTTATCACGCTGGCATACTGGTTCACCGCTGCGCCCGCCGAGCCGGAAATCATCCTGTACAGCGCGGCGCAGATGGCGGCGGATGGATCGTTTTTGGCAGACATCATCGCCCAAATTGCCGCCGCCGATACCTTCCCATTGACGGATGACCCCCGCCCGTGTCGCTTCTGCACGTTCCGCTCTTTCTGCGAGCGGGGTGATGTGGCGGGTCCGCTCGATGAATTTGAGGACGATTTCGCCTTCGATGATTTTGATTTGGATTGGGAGCAAGTCTCCGAAATTGAGTTTTGAGAGTTCACTGAAAAAGGCTAAAAATAATTATCACAGAGACGCAGAGGCATAGAGAAAAATAAGATTTGAGAAGCCCGAAATTCGGGGATATTTGCGATTCTTCCGGTAAGTTTGAATCAAAAACTCCGAAAAATTAACCTTTCATAAATTTTTCATTTTTCATTTTTCACTGATATGAAATGGCATACCCCCCCCGAACCGAATATCCCCCCCGAATTGCTGGCGTGGGCGCAAAATCCGCTGCTGGCGCGACTGCTGGCACAGCGCGGCATTCTGTCGGTGGCAGCCGCCCGCGCGTTCACCGACTCCGCTGCATACCGGCCCGCGCCGCCTGCCGACCTGCCCGATATGGATATGGCGGTATCGCTGTTGCGGGATGCTATCGCCGCGCAGACGCCCATTTTGGTGTGGGGCGATTTCGATGTGGACGGGCAAACATCCACCGCGGTGCTGGTCTCCATTCTGCGCCGGTTCGGTGCGGATGTGCGCTATCACGTTCCGCACCGGCTCACCGAAGGGCACGGCATCCGCCCGGAAAATCTGGCGGAAGAACTGCGCGCCGGGGCGAAACTCATCATCACCTGCGATACCGGTATCGCCGCGCACGACGCGGTGGCTGCTGTGCATGCGGCGGGCGCGCAAATCATCATCACCGACCATCACGACCTGCCCGACACCCTCCCCCCCGCCGATGCGGTCATCAACCCCAAACGGCTGCCCGCCGACCATCCGCTGCGCGAATTGCCCGGCGTCGGGGTGGCGTTCAAAGTGGCGCAGGCGCTGGTGGAGCGGTTCAAAGTTCAAAGTTCAAAGTTCAAAGTTGAATTGCCGGAGGCTCCCGACCGTATTCTCGAATCTCTGTTGGATTTGGTGGCGCTGGGGATTGTGGCGGATGTGGCAGTGCAATCGGGCGACACCCGCTATCTGCTGCAACGCGGGCTGGAAACGCTACGCCGGGCGGACCGGCTCGGCGTGCGCGCGCTGTGCGACATGTCCAATTTGCAGCCGGAAACACTCACTGCCGAACACATCGGTTTTTGGCTGGCGCCGCGGCTGAACGCGCTGGGGCGACTGGGCAATGCGACTCAGGGGGTGGAATTGCTGACCACCACCGATTGGGGGCGGGCGCGCATTTTGGTGGCGCAGCTCGATGCGCTGAATGACCGCCGCAAATTGATGGTTGACCGCACGGTGGTGCAGGCGTTGGGCATGCTGGCAGATGCGCCATCGCTGGCGGAACAGAATGCCATCGTGCTGGCGGCGCGCGACTGGCATCCCGGTGTGCTGGGGCTGGCGTGCAGCCGGCTGGTGGGGCAACTGCACAAACCGGTCATCCTGCTCACCCGCCGCGACGGGCGCCTGCGCGGCTCGGCGCGGAGCATCGCCGGGTGCGATATTCACCGCGCCATCAAAACCCAGTCCGAACTGCTGGACGCTTTCGGTGGGCATCCGATGGCAGCGGGGCTGGCGCTGGCGGAAAACCGGCTCACCGATTTTCGGCGCGGCGTATCGGCGGCGCTGGCGGATTGTGTGGCGCAATTTCAGCCCGAATTGACCATTGACGCGGTCGTCAATCTGGCAGATTTAAATGCCGAATTGCTGGCGACAGTGCGAAAACTCGCCCCGTTTGGCGCGGGAAATCCGCCCGTCACGCTGACGGTGAACGATGTGCGGGTTGAAACCGCAACCATTTTCGGGCGCACACGGGCGCACCGGCGGGTCACAGTGGCGGATGCGGCGGGCGACACGGCGCAACTCATCTGGTGGAACAGCGCCGACACCCCCCCGCCCGATGGCACATTCGATGTGGCGCTGACCATCGCCCGCGACGATTTTCGCGGCGGGGATGTGCAATTGGTGTGGCAGGATGCCCGTCTGCGCCAAAAATCCATCGCCCGCCCGCAGCGGCACATCGAAGATTGGCGCACGGCAGAAAATCCCCGCCAACTGCTCAATCTGCCCGACGCGATTTTCTGGACCAGCGAAAAACTCCCCGGCGCGGCGCGGCTCACCCGGCTGGAAACCCTGTCTCCGCCGCTGAAAACGCTGGTCATCTGGCAGTCTCCCCCCGGCGATGACCTGCTGCGCGATATGATTTCGCGGGTTCAGCCCGAAAATGTGCTGGTCGTGGCGCGGCTTTCGGCATTGGATACCCCATCCGCATTTCTGGCGCATCTGATGGGGTTGATTAAATTTGCGCTGGCGCACGATGCCGGGCAACTGGCAATCGCCAATATCGCCGCGGCGATGGTACATCGGGAAACCACCGTGCGGCTCGCACTCGATTGGCTCGTCGCGCGCGGAAAATTACGCGCCATCGCCCGCACCGATGACATGATGGTCGTTCGCGCCGATAATGCCCCCCCGCGCAGCGACGCTGCCGACCTGCAAACTGCTCTGCGCGACCTGCTGGCGGAAACCGCCGCGTACCGCACGTTTTTCCGCACGGCACAAATAGATGCCCTGTTTTCCGATTTCCCCCAAGTTTCGTATAATGTCCGGTGATATGTCGGGTCGAACAACAATCGTGCAGAACATCACCAGAGGCTATAATTGCGAAAACTCATCCCACTGATACTTCTTTTGCTGTTGGCGACTGCCTGTCGCGGGGAGAAACAGCCTCCTGCCGCCGCGCCGATACAATCCGCCCCGCCGCCGACTGCTGCCGCCGGACAACCGCCGGTCGCCCAGCCGATTTCCGTTGCTGCCCCGGCAGACACGCCAACCGTCCCCGCCGCCACCCCCATCCCCACCGATGTACCGCCGATGCCCCTGCCCACGCCGATGACCCCGCAGGTGGAAATATACACCGTCCGTTCCGGCGACACGCTGGGTGGCATCAGTTATGCGTATGATATTTCACTGGAAGAGCTACTGGCGATGAACGGGCTGGATGAAAACGCCATCATTCACGTCGGGCAATCGCTGCGCGTGCCGCTGAATGTGACTCGCACCGCGCCGGTGGTAAAATTGATGCCGGACAGCGAAGCCGTGTTCAGCCCGGCGTATGTCGGGTTCAATGTGGAAGAATATGTGCGCGGGCAGAACGGTTTTCTGGCGGGATATTCCGAGCGGGTGAACGGCAAGCCGCTCTCCGGCGCAGAAATCATCGAGCATCTGGCGCGGCAATTCAGTGTCGGTCCGCGGGTGATGCTGGCGCTGCTG
>CAYZQQ010000350.1:0-4150 GCA_964480075.1 uncultured Anaerolineaceae bacterium | reverse complement strand
GTGTCGCAGCTCTCGTCGAACGTGCTTTTGCTTTTGCAGATTTTCGGGAACGTTTTGCCATAATTTTTCCTCCAAAGTACCCCAATTGTACTCTTTAATTGAAATATGGGCAATTTTTCAGCGTCATTACACTTCACGTCCGGCGTAATTTTGAGCGTAATATGCTTCATATGCCGCCCCCGATTTTATTTTTCGCCACCACCGTTCATTATCCACATACCATTTCACCGTCGCTTCGATAGCAGCATCGAAATCATATTCGGTGTGCCATCCCAAAGCTTTAATTTTGCTGACATCCAGTGCATATCGCCGGTCATGCCCGGGGCGGTCGGTTATCGGTTGAATCAAACTTTCGGGCTTGCCCAACATCCGCAAAATGGTTTTGGTCATCGTAACGTTGGTTGTTTCCACTCCCGTGCCCAAGTTGTAAATCTCGCCAACAATGCCTTTGCGCAACACCACATCAATCCCTGCACAATGATCTTTTACAAACTGGTAATCCCGCATCTGCAACCCATCGCCATACAGTGGCAATGGGTTGTTGTCCATAGCGTTGGTGATGAACAGCGGCACCACTTTTTCGGGATATTGATACGGACCAATGTTGTTGCTGCCCCGCGTGATGGTTACGGGCAGGTTAAAACTGGTACGGTACGATAGACAGAGCAAATCGCCCCCCGCTTTGCTGGCAGAATACGGGCTGCGCGGTTCGAGTCTGTCCGTTTCGGTGGAACGTCCGGACATCACTTCGCCATAAACTTCATCGGTACTGATTTGATGATACCGCTCAATTTCAAATTTTTTCGCCGCTTCCAGTAGTATAAACGTGCCATACACGTCCGTTTGGATGAATCCGCCCGGTTCCATCAGCGACCGGTCGACGTGTGTCTCGGCAGCAAAGTTGACAATTGTATCAATATGCCGGGACTGCATCACGGCATCCACTGCCATTGCATCGCAAATATCGCCATATACAAATGTATAGCGGGGATTGCTCGCCACCGGCTCCAGATTCTCCAGATTTCCGGCATATGTCAGTTTATCGAACACCACGATATTGATGTCATCGTACCGTCCGAGCATATAATGCACAAAATTTGAACCAATAAAGCCGGCACCACCGGTAACCAAAATATTTTTCATCATTCTCTCCTGCAAAATTAATTTCACCATGCAACATTATAGACCAATTTGCTATCAATCGCCATACGGTATGATGCGAATTGGTCTATAAATATACCTAATATTTAGGATTATTCACCGGCGAAATCGCTTATTTTTCAGTGATTGTCACCTTCAAAATAGCATCGCCGGTAAAGGTTGGTTTCGCATCCGGGTCTCGCGGGGTGAGCGCATCAACCACATCCTGCCCCGATTCAACTTGCCCGATAATGGTGAACCCGTCGTTCAGGTGTGCGGCGGGACCATAGGTTATAAAAAACTGGGCGCCATTGGTATTGGGACCGCTGTTTGCCATCGCCACCAATCCCGCTTTATCGAATTTTCGGGAAGCAACCACTTCGTCGGTGCAGCGATAGCCGGGCCAGCCAACGCCCAATCCAAGCGGGTCGCCGCCCTGCGCCATAAAATTGGGTAAGACGCGATGGAACGAGGTGTTATCATACCAACCTTGCTCTGCCAAAAACACGAAACTATTCACGTTTAGCGGGGCTGTATCGGGGAACAAGTTTACCACAATGTCCCCTTTTGCGGTGGAAATGGTTGCCTGATATTGTTTGGCGGGGTCAATTACCTGTGCAGGCGCATCATATTGCATTTTTAGCAGTTTGATTATCCGTAAGAAGAAATCCACGCCATCTTTGTTTAACGGCAAATTCTGCGATGGAAATTCGTACCCGTTGACGAAAATTGTTGGTGTCCCGCGCAACCCGGCAGCAAGCGCCGCCGATTCGGCATCTTTTGCCTTTTGGACAATACTCGGGTCATCCATATCTGTCAGAAATTTATCACGGTCGAGTCCAATTTCGGCGGCATAATTGGCAAAGAGTTCTTTCGCCTGTTCCGGGGTGAAGCCTGCCCAATCTTTTTGACGCTCAAAAAGCATATCGTGGAATTTCCAAAACGCATCTTGGTTACCGGCAGCTTCGGACGCCGTGACCGCCAAATCGGCTTTGTTATGAATGCCGGTGAGCGGAAAATGGCGGTAGATGAAATGTACGTCATTGCCATAGGCTTGTTGGAGTTGCTCCAGCACGGGAGCAGCAGCGGCACAGCCCGGTCATTGAAAATCGCCGTATTCAACAACAGTTATCGGCGCAGATGCGTCACCGCCTTTTTGCCATTCTGCGGCGGATACCGGCGCGATATTTTCGTTAGCGGTCAGGTCTATCAGACTGGAAATTGAATCGGGATAACATCCGGGAGCAACCGGAGTGGGAGTTGCCACATCAGTCGCCGGCACGGAACCGGCATCGGCGGAACTTGTGGGAATTTCTGTGGGAGCGACGCTGGGGGTGGTAGCGGTCGGCTGCACTTGCGCCACTGTTTCTACCGCAGTTGGCTCCGTATTCGAATTGTTTGCACCATTACAGGCAGTAAGCGCCAGTAATAGAATCATCAATAAAACAAATATCTTTTTCACTATTTCTCCATTTCTCCTTCATTGCAAAATTTACCCGTCATTTTGGTAACCAACGATAATTGTACACAAGGGGAGCTATTTAACAAATGGGGAGAGGGTTATCCGGCTAATAGTGTACCACAACCAGCGTGCCGGGGTTGTCGGCGGTGGCATAAACAGACCATGCGCCATCGGGGAGTATCGGGGTCGCCCAATAGAATAGTTTTTCCGCATCGGGCAGCGCCAAATTTACGCATCCGTGACTCATAGGGTGTCCAAAATTGTTATGCCAATATGCCCCATGTAACGCATATCCGCTGTAAAAATACATGGTATGCGGCACATTGGGTAAATCGTATCCGGGACCAATCATACGGGTAGCAACCAATTTCTGGTAAATGTGAAATTCGCCAACTACGGTGGGCGTTCCGGGTAATCCCGTGCTAACGATGAAGTGCATCACCGGTGTTGCGCCTTCCCATGCGGTGACGCTTTGCGCGCTCAAATCCACTTCAATCCATTTCTCCCCGGCATACCCCGGCGGGTGAACCAATATCGGGGTGGGTGTAGGGGGAATGGGCGTTGGCGTGGGTATCACCGGCGTGGGGGTATCGGTGGGTGGCACGGGGGTGTTGGTTGCGGTAGCTGTGGCGGTGGGCGGCAGCGGTGTATCGGTGGGCACGGGGGTTGCCGTTTGGGTGACAGTGGGGCTTGCGGTAGCGGTGGCGGTTGCGATGGCAGTGGCAGTGGGCAATGGGATGACGGTCGCAGTGGCGGTGGGACGCAAATCTGCCAACAGAATATCGCCGCCCCACACAAACAATATCACCGAAATAACGCTGATGGCTGCAATGCCAAAAATCAATAGCGTCACCAGCGGGCGAAATCGGCGGCGAGCGCGTTGGGCGACAATGCCTTTTTTTGCATTTTGACGCAGCTCATCGGTTTCAAACGGTTTATTGGGTGCATCTAACGGGGTGTCGATGGCGGTACGCAGAGGATTGGTCGGGTGCGTATCGGTGAGGCTTTGCGGGTTTGTTTCGGTGCGGGGAATTTGAGGCGATGCCGTCGCCTGTTGAGCCGCCGCCCATTTTAGCCCCTGCTGTGCCCGGTCATTTTGCGGGTCAATCTCCAACACCCGGTTCAAATAAAATACCCGTTTATCATACGTTCCAGAAAGATATGCCAGCCACAGCAACACCGAAATATTTTCCGGGTCGTCGCGCAACGCCGACTGCAGGGTTAATCGTGCCGTAGTGCGGTCGCCGGCTTTATACGCCGCGATACCCGCTTTTATTTTTTGCCGAACCACGTTAGGGTCAATTGTCACAATTCAATTCCATGTCAAATCCGATAAGCGTATCGTACCGCAAAATCCAATTTCTGGCAACTAATTTTCATCAATCGCCGCCGAAACCAATTCATTTTCAACCGATGCCCCCGCTTCGACAACACCATCCTGCAAAACGACCGCATTCTGCAGCCACGCTCCCGCCCCGATGACCGCCCCCGTTTCGATATACACGCCGGGTCCGAGCCGGACATTCGGCGGAATCGCCGTATCGGGTC
>CAYZQQ010000349.1:0-4167 GCA_964480075.1 uncultured Anaerolineaceae bacterium | reverse complement strand
CCAGCGTGTACAGCATTTCGGTGGTGAGCGGATAGTTGGCGGGCCAATTTTCCGGTTGAAAAGCGATGCGCCCGGCTTGCAAAAATAATCGGGGAGCTTGCAGATGGTACATCAATCCATCGTAATTCCACGGGGGGGTGAGCGCCTGCAAAATGCTCAAGCCAAAAATGACCGCCGCCGCGCCTAAAACCGCCTTTTGTCCGCTGTGCCATCCGCGCCAGCGATACCAAATTGCGCGTAGCGAAAAATGCACCGCCAGCCGCCGCCATTCGCGCCATGAAATCGCCATCAGCGCGATGAGCCAGCCTGCCAACGCGGGAGCGTTCAGCCCGCCGAGCAATCCCAGCGCCAGCACACCATACGCCGTGATGCCCAATCCCAGCGGCACGCCGAAAATCACCATCTCCAGCGGTGACAGCGTCAGCCGAAACCGGCGCAGCGCGCGAATACCCGCGCCCGCCGCCACTGCCAACACCAGCGCCAGCAATCCCGGCGCGAAAAATGCGTCTGCCCATGCCCGCCCGCCGATTGCCGTCAGCGCGCGCTCCGGGAACAGCAGGCGTTCAGCCCAAAGTATGATTGCCAAAAATATCGGCGTACCGGCGAGTAGGTATTTTTTCACACGTCCATTATCAGTGGATGGCGGAAAATTGTCAATACGCAATTGCAAATGGGGAAAAGCATGGTAAAATAACAGAACATTCGTGCGAAAAAAGGAGGCGTTTTATGACAGAACTGTATCGCGGTTATTTGAAAACAGAAATCGGCTGGGTGGAAGTGAAAGGCACGGGCGACGCCATCACCTGCATCAATTTTGTGGATGAAGTGACCCCCGATACCAACGGCGATTCCCCGGCGGTGCAGGCGGGGGTGCAGCAATTGGCGGAGTATTTCCGCGGCGAGCGCACCACCTTCGATTTGCCGCTGGAATTTCACGGCACGGAATTCCAGACAAAAGTTTGGCAGGCGCTGTTGGATGTACCTTTCGGCAAAACGGCGTCATACGGTGATATTGCCCGTGCCATCGGCAACCCGAAAGCCGTGCGGGCGGTTGGCGGGGCGAATGCCAAAAATCCCATTTCGATTGTCGCGCCGTGCCATCGGATTATCGGCAGCAACGGCACATTGACGGGGTATGGCGGCGGGTTGTGGCGAAAAGAATGGCTGCTGGCACGCGAGCAGACAGTGAAAAAGGCAAAATGAAAAGGGCAAAATTCTACAATTTACATTCTCACCTTACGTAGTGGGTGTGTTTCAATTTTGGGGCGAATGATGGTTGAGATATGTTTCTTGCCAACTTTTCAAGAATTCTGCCTAAAATGTGAAACGCACCCTTACGCAGTCGAGGATTTGACAAAATCAAAATTATGGCGCTGTTGATGAAAAGCCTGAATTTCGAGTTTTCCCTCTCCCCCAAATTTGGGGGACGCGAAGCGGTTTCTTCATCAGGGGGTCAGGGGGTAAACTCTCCATTTTAAACTATCAAACTTTGTCGCATTCTAAAGTGCATAAAGTGAGTTATAGTTTTAATTTTGCGCTATCGCTTCAATCACATCTACCAGCCAGCGGCGAATGGGCAAAATGTCCATAAACGCCACATGCCCGCCAAACGGCTGGACAGACAGCGTAAAATTGGGATTGTCCAATGTGCGGAAAGGTTCAAAATCCGCAATAGGGATGATGGGATCGTCTTTTGAAGTGATGATGGTGGTGGGGATTGTGACCGTTTTCATCATTGCCGGAGTGACGGCGTAACTATGATAATAGCTGTCGCTGTCGGGAAATTCGGTGTAGCGTGTAATAAACCATTCTCCCATTTCATACGAGTTTTTGATGTGCAACACTTCATCAAAATCAGAATATAAGTGCGGAAACGCGGCTTTTTTGGCACGAATCATTCTGTGCCATTTTTTCCCGAAATAGAATGAATATAACGGGAAGGATGTGTCAATCGCTTCAACGGTTGCCTTCGGGTCGATTGACGGACTCACGGCGATGACATGTCGCAGGCTGGGAATGGGTGATTGGCTGGCGTGCAATGCCACCCGCAGTGCGAAATTCCCCCCCATCGAATACCCCAGAACATATAATGGCGTGTCCGGTTCAAGTTTCCCCACCGCAGTGACGGCTTGCACCACTTCTTCCAGCCGCGCACCGTGAAACGGGGCTTCGTTCCACGCTTCGGTGCCGCCATGGTCACGCAGGTTTAAACGGAACACCGAATATCCTCGCTGAAATAAATCGCCGCCCACAGCGCGGTTGTAACTGGAATTGGCAGACCCCAACCATCCGTGAAACATAACCACCAGCCCTTTTGGAGGGGCAGCAGGTTGAGGGCTGTAAAACCCCTGCAAGCGTGTGCCGCCATCGGCGGACAGATTGAGCACGATTTCTCGCGAATGGGTGTTGATATCAAATGGCAAAATCTGCTGGGCGGAAGCCAGCATCGTTTGCACGTGCGGGTTTCGCACCAGCGGATTGGGAACAAACATCGGAATTTCAAAGACGTTGCGGGTGTTATTGCGTGAAATATTTTTATGCATGATGCAATGCGTTTTTTAACCCGGTCAGCAGTAACAGCACATTCTCTTTGCGGCTATTGAAGCCCATCAGCCCGATGCGCCACACTTTGCCGCCGAGTTGCCCCAGTCCTGCCGCAATTTCGATATTGTAATTCTGTAGGAGATACCGCGCGACGGCTTTGCCATCCACCCCGGCAGGGATGACAGCAGTGGTTAAGCTGGGCAGACGTGTTTCGTATGGCACATGACACGCTATACCCATTTCCGCCAGCCCTTCCCACAGCAGTTCCGCATTTTGCTGATGCCGTTCCCAACGCGCCTGCAGCCCTTCTTCTGCCACCAGCCGCAGGGCTTCCCGAAACGCATAATTCATATTGATGGGCGCGGTGTGATGGTAGGTGCGTTCACTGCCCCAATATTTGCCGACCATCGTCATATCGAGATACCAGTTAGCGACTTTTGTTTGGCGGCGATTGAGTTTCTCCACCGCGCGCGTACCGAGCGTCAGCGGGGCGATACCGGGCGGGCAACTGAGACATTTCTGGCTGCCCGCGTATGCCACATCAATACCCCAATTGTCAATAAACAGCGGCACGCCGCCGATGCTCGTCACCGAGTCAATTAGCAGCAGCGTGCCATATTCGCGGCACAGGTCGGCGACGCCTTCCAGCGGTTGGCGTGCGCCGGTGGATGTTTCCGCATGCACCAGCGCCAGCACCGCCGGTCGATGTTCTTTCAGCGCGGCGTGCAATTCGTCGAGCGAGAAGACTTCGCCCCACGGCTTTTCGATGCGCCGCACATCCCCGCCATAGCGTCCCGCCATATCGCACAACCGCTCGCTAAAATAGCCATTCACCCCGATGAGTACCACATCACCGGGTTCAACCGTATTGGCGAGACTGGCTTCCATGGCGGCGCTGCCGGTGCCGCTGACGGGAATGGTCAGCCGGTTATCGGTTTGCCACGTGTAGCGCAGCAATTCCTGCGTTTCATTCATCAAACCGATAAATTGCGGGTCAAGATGCCCGACTTGACGCATGCCGAGCGCTTGCAGCACGCGCGGATGGGCATTCGAAGGTCCGGGTCCGAGTAAAATTCGCGGGGAGACATCAAGTTGGGCGGTGTTGATGCGGTGGGCATCGGAAACAGTCATCGGTCGCTCCTTGATAATGGTTAGTTTTATGACCTGACACTTTCGGAAAGGCAAAAAGAGTAGAACACAGATTGCGCTGATGATACCGGTTTTCGCTGATTCTTTTGAAAATTTTTTGCGGAAATCCGAAAAATCTGCGGTATCTGTGTTCCAGCGTTTAAAACTGTCAGGTAGATAGATTATCAAACATCAATTATGAACGATTGGAGGATTTTGTCAAAAAACGTGAAACGTGCCGGTGACAAAAAATACACCCGGCAATGTAGTTTTTTGCGCTTTACGTAATCACCGCGAACACTGCCTCTGCCGCAGCGATGGTGGCGGCGATGTCATCATCGGAGTGGGCGGCGCTCATGAAGCCCGCCTCAAATTGCGACGGAGCCAGATACACGCCGCGTTCCATCATCCCCCAGAAGAATTTGCCAAACCGCGTGGTGTCCGATTGCGCGGCGGTGTCCCAATTTGAGACCGGGTTATCGGTGAAATAGGTGC
>CAYZQQ010000348.1:0-4193 GCA_964480075.1 uncultured Anaerolineaceae bacterium | reverse complement strand
GTGAAAGGCTTTGACCCGGTGGCATTATTCGGCAAAAAAGAAGCGCGCCGGATGGACCGGTTCACGCAGTTTGCGCTGGCGGCAGGAAAACAAGCCGTTACTGATTCCGGCATTTTAGCAGCTTCTCCCGACCGCACCCGGATTGGCACGGTTTTCGGTTCGGGCATTGGCGGGATGAATACCACGTTAGCGCAGCACACTGTTTTAGAAACAAAAGGCGTGCGCCGCGTCAGTCCGTTTTTCATTCCGATGATATTGCCCGACACGGCAGCCGCGCAACTGGCAATTACATATCACTTTCAAGGTCCATCTATGGCGATTGTTTCGGCGTGTGCCAGCGGCACCAACGCGGTGGGCGAAGCGTTTGAAATGGTGGCGCGCGGCAGCGCCGATGCGATGATCGCCGGTGGCGCAGATTCACTCATCAACCCGCTGGTATTTGCCGGATTTTGCATTATGAAAGCATTCTCCACCCGCAACGACGACCCTGCCACATCATGCCGTCCATTCGACAGCAGCCGTGACGGCTTTGTCGCCTCCGAAGGCTCGGCGGCATTGGTGCTGGAAGGGCTGGAACATGCGCGCGCACGCGGGGCACACATTTATGCCGAAATTGTCGGTTATGGCACATCGGTGGACGCCAACAACATGGCGGCGCCGCTCGCTGATGGCAGCGGGGCAAGTTTGGCAATGACCGCCGCCTTGCGGCGGGCAGCCCTCCAACCGACGGCTGTCGATTATATTAACGCGCACGGCACTGCCACCCGGCTGAATGATGTTGCCGAAACCAGAGCCATCAAAACCGTACTCGGCGAGCATGCCTACAATATTGCTATCAGTTCTACTAAATCTATGACGGGGCATCTGCTCGGCGGCGCCGGCGCGCTAGAAGCGCTCATCTGCGCCAAAACACTGCAAACCCAAACCATCGCCCCCACCATCAACCTGCACACCCAAGACCCCGAATGCGATTTGTATTACACCCCCAATCAGCCGGAACAGCGACCGGTAACCATCGCCATGTCCAATTCGTTTGGATTTGGCGGACACAATGCCAGCATCGTTCTGCACAAATATACAGAAAACGGTACCGGCAAAAAATAGGAGCGTGCAGTATGGAAACTTATGCACATATAGTTGGCTGGGGTATGTACGCCCCGGAAACAGTTATCACCAATAATGATTTGGCAAAAATTGTGGACACCTCGGATGAATGGATTCGCTCTCGCACGGGTATCCGCGAGCGACATATTGCCAACGACAAAGAAACCACCGCCAGCATGGCTATCACCGCCGCGCAAGAAGCGCTGGACCGGGCGCGCGTCAATCCAGCAGATGTGGACATGATTATCGTCGCCACTGTCAGCCCGGAATATCCCTTCCCTGCCACCGCATGTTTGGTACAAAAAGCGCTGGGCGCAAAAAATGCCGGGGCAGTCGATGTAAATGCCGGATGCAGTGGTTTCATCTATGGGCTGACGCTGGCATCGGGGATGATAAAAGGCGGGCAATCGGAAGTGGCAGTAGTCATCGGGGCAGAAACACTGTCCCGCATCACCGATTGGGAAGACCGCTCCACCTGCGTTCTGTTCGGCGATGGCGCGGGGGCAGTGGTGGTGCAAGCTAGCGACGAACCGGGGGGCGTGTTATCGACCGTACTCGGTTCTGACGGCGGCGGCGGCAAACATTTGATTATCCCGAGCGGTGGTAGCAAAAGCCCAACTTCGGCAGAAACTGTCAAAAACCACGATCATTTCATCAAAATGAATGGTCCGGAAGTGTATAAATTTGCCACCCGTGTTATGGGGCGCGCGGCAAAAGAAGCAATTGAAAAAGGTGGAATCGCACTGGATGACATTGATTTATTAATCCCGCATCAGGCAAATGCCCGCATCATCAAATCGGCAGCAAAATATCTAAAGTTAGATGAAAACAAAGTTTATCAAAATTTACAGCATTACGGAAACACATCCTCCGCATCCATCCCCATTGCCCTGTGTGAAGCGATGCAAAGCGGGCGCATCCACGATAATGACAACCTGGTATTGGTGGGGTTCGGTGCAGGCTTAACCTGGGGCGCAACCGTGGTAAAATGGGGCTTGCCCGTACCCTATCAGCAGCGACAAGCATGGTACAAAGGCTTGCGCCGGATACTCTACCGCTGGGCGCAACTCACCTCAAAACTCAATTGGTTCATTCTCGGCATCGAAAATCATCTGGCACACCGGCAATTGCCCACCATTCCATACATCAATCCCGCCAAAACACCGGAGAAAAAAAAGACGGACACGCCGGAATTTTCGCCGCCGCCGAGCGCCTCAAACGGACGCAATGGCAACGGGAACGGTCACGCCGCTAATGGCGACACTGCCAAATTACCGGAAGAGATGGTTGAGAAAAAGTAGCACTCAAACGGGGCAATATCGCCCCGTTTTTTTATGCATTATTTTTCGCCAGAGTTGATGGAGTGTGTGTTTGCGGGTATACTTTCATTGAACGATTGATTATTTATAACCATACGGGGATGGGGGCAAAATTGCCATTGCGAGCGTGGCAAATATGTAGTGACAGCCCAATGGGCTGTCACTACGGGACGCCGCGCAATACCCTCTACTCCCCAAAAGGGGGATAATATGATTGAAAAATTACATCAGCACATCGTGAGCGAATTGGGGCATAGTTCGCGCACCGATACCATTTTTGTCATTACGGCAGTAGTATTCAACCTGGTCGTATTGGGGGTGAATTCCGGCATTGCATCATCAGCTGTAGATGTGGAAAATGTACATAAAGCCTCCGATGATATTCTGATTGTCGTGTTCATTGTGGTCAGTCTGATAGTAAACACTATTTCCATCACTGCGTTGAACGTGGGACGCAAAACCCGCAGCACCCTGCTATCCGGGCTGGTTGAAATGTATAACGACAACAACGTGGCAAAATATTACTCGCCCACGCTGCTAAAAAATTATGGCACGCGATATTTGCTATTCATCGGTGTCATCGCTTCTTTGGCTCTGTTGAGTATTGCCGTGCCGCTCATCATTCGATTCGTCTAGGTTTTTTATGGCACACCCCCGCTCTCATTTGATGGACATCTTGCGTGAGCAAAGTCTGGCGCAAAAAGTAACCGGCACGCCACTGGAAGATATGGGGCTGGCAGACAACATCCGCTTTCCATTTTTATCGCTGGTGGGGCAAAAAGAGATGAAGTTGGCGCTATTGCTCTCGCTGGTAAACCGGCACATCGGCGGAGTGCTGCTCATTGGTCCGCGCGGCACCGGGAAAACAACCGCCGTGCGCGGGCTGGTGGAACTGATGCCCACCGTAACGCGGAGTCTCTGCACGTATGGCTGCACCGAATCGGCGGTGGAAAGTCTTGGTATGGATGCCATCTGCACCGATTGCGCCGAAAAATACGCCGCCGGAGAACCACTTGCCACAGACGAACCCATGCGATTGATTGAATTGCCGATTAACAGCCGGTTGGATGATGTGGTCGGGGGTATCAATGAACGGGTGGCAATTGAACAGCAAAAGGTGCAGCTTCAGCGCGGTATTTTAAGTTATGCCGACCAAAATGTGCTCTATATTGATGAAGTAAATTTGCTGGATGACAGCATCGTCAATGCCATTTTAGATGCGGCGGCACAGGGTATGTTCACCGTACGGCGCGGACCGATGACCGCGACATACCAATCGCGGCTGTTTCTGGTGGGTTCAATGAACCCGGAAGAGGGAAATCTGCGCCCGCAAATTCAAGACCGGTTCGGCTTGCGGGTGGTGGTCACCGGGTTGGCAGACCCCGCCGAACGGTTGGAGGCATATCGCCGCGCCGCCGCATACCAGCAAAATCGACACCACTATGTTGATGTATGGCAGGCAGAAACCGCCCAAGCCGCCGCCGACATTCAAACCGCCCGCACCCGATTATCCCAAGTGACCTTTGCCAACAGCGTGGAAAAAACAGGGTTGCAATGGGTGCAAGAACTTCACATCGAAAGCCACCGCGCGGAAATTGCTATGTTCGAAGCCGCCCGCACACTCGCCGCACTGGATGAGCGCGATACCGCCACGCTGGATGACCTGCGCGCCGTCGCCCCCATGGCGTTGCGCCACCGCCAAAGCGCGTTCATCACCGGTTATATCGCCACCAAAGCGGAAAATGACCGTCAAATAAATGATGTCATTTC
>CAYZQQ010000347.1:0-4202 GCA_964480075.1 uncultured Anaerolineaceae bacterium | reverse complement strand
GGTTTATCGGTATGAATTACTCAATAAAATTAACCGCTGACCCCGCGTGCCGGATTGCAGTTGCAACTTGATGCGGCTAACATTCGCCCGGCATAAGCAGGCAGGGTTGGTATCGTTCAACTTTGCCAAACTTTATCGAAAGTGCTACAATTTACGGTAAATGCCCTCGTAGCTCAGCGGATAGAGTACCGGCCTCCGAAGCCGGGTGCGCAGGTTCGAGTCCTGCCGGGGGCACTCCATTGCGCCGGAGACTATCTCCGGCGTTTTTTTGTTGACAAATCGTAATTATTCAGCGACACAGCGTATCATAGAGAAAACACCGAGATACACTGAACTAAATGCAACTTTTTGCTTGACCGGATTTTAGCTACGAATTTGCACGAACTTCACGGATTTTAAATGTCATTCCGGAAAATTCCGCAGGGATTTATCCGGAATCCATCGCAAAATAATATGGATTCCCGCTTTCGCGGGAATGACATAACCTAAAATTTATATTGATTGAGGCAGTTTTTGTACATAGGCAAAAGTTTCAACCGGTTCACTGAGAAAAACAAAAAAGTATCGAAAACTCTCCACGTCTCTGTGAACGCTCTGTGAACCTCTGTGTCCCAACTTGCCCGCTGAATAGATACGACCAATCAACTATTTTCCGCAGGAGTGACTTTATGGCACTCAAACTAAATTCCATTCGATTGCTGGAAAAGAGAAAAATACCGTTTACCGTGCATCAATTTCCCGACAGCATTCACAACGCGAAAGAAGTGGCGGCAGCAGTGAAAAAACCGGCAGCTATGGTTTACAAAACGCTGGTAGCGCTGAAAAACACGCCACGCAGTAAACCGATGCTGGTGATGATTGCCGCCCCGCGAAAATTAAGCTCGAAGAAGGTTGCCAAAGCCGTGGGCGAAAAAAAGGTGCGGATGGCAACTCACGCAGAAGCGGAAAAACTGACGGGGTTAAAAGTGGGCGGCATCGGCGCGCTGGCATTGCTCAATCGCGGATTTGATATGTTCATTGATACCGCCGCGCAATCGCTGGACACTATGTTGGTCAGCGCAGGCAAACGCGGAGTGAACATCGAATTGCCGGTGGAAAATCTCGTTTCGTTAACCGGAGCCAAGTGGATTGACGCTTCGGACGGCGATTGAGTCGCTGCACCGGCTATCCGAATCATCACGGAAGGTTTGACGAATCACGTGAGTCAAATTCGGCGGTGAGTGAATCAATCCGCGCCGTTTTTCGCCGCATTGAGTGCGGGAGTCATCGCCGCGACATCCGCCATCGCCGCGACTGAATCGGGGTGAGCCGGATTCACGGCAAGCTAAAATTCGGTATATCGCGTGCGGCTGGGTCACTTTCGCACCAGTGGCAGATATATCCAACTATTTGGCACAAAAATTTCTACCGTGCGCTGATTATTTGCCGGATTCCAATCCACCTGCGGCAGGTGTGCCGGATTCACCGTGGCAGTGAGCAAATAATATCCTGTACCGGTTATCCCCCACTCGGCAGAAAGTTGCCACGGTCCATTTATTGCCAACTGCGGAATAGTATATGTACCGGAATATGAAATCGCTGTCGCGTTGTGTTCTTTCCCCTGTAATTGCAATATCGTTTCGGTGGAAGTCCAATTCCCGGTATTGCGAATGGTAACGGTGATAGCAGGAATCAACATGCTGCTTCCGTTTGATGCGGGTATCACCGGCGCATTGATAGCGTCCACTGCCAAATCGGGGAATTCTACCACTGTGGTTTGCCACATATTATTTCCCCGATTTGCTTCTTGTGTCTGTTCAGCGGCGGGGTCGGACATCACGGTGAGCGTAAAAACATACGGTGGCGAAAGCGTTTCTGTCCATCCGGCAAACACCGGCTGACTGCGGTATCGCGGGGCGATGGTCGGAAAAGTATATATTTCAGTATGCGATATAATTCCGGAGAAATAATCAACCAACGATACCTGCGCCGTCACATTGGACGCCGTGATATTCCCCCGATTGACAATATAGCCCCCCCACGAGTTTCCGCCCGCTGCCGGTTCGCTCTGCAAATCGACATAGGGGGTGAAGTGGGCGGCGGTTTGCGCCACAAACGCATCGCCAATCACCGATAACGAGCCAGCTCCGTTAAATAAATTTCCACCATATCCAAAAACCGAATCGCGGGTGGAGTACCATGCCCACGCCTGCACCAACCGGTTACCATCGATGGCGAGCCCGGTGGTGGGGTCGGTGGCGGTCAGCATCATATTGAAGGTATCCGTGAGAAACTGAGCGGCAGTGTTATTATCGAAGCCGCCGCAACTCGGCGGCGGCAGTACGCCAAATTCACTGATAATCAGTGGTTCGCCGCCATAGCCCCGGTCTGCCAGCCATTGCCGAAAGTCGCGCAGGGCGGTTTCGAGTTTGCTGATATTCAATAATTCACCGGCGGAAAAACTGATATTCCAACCATAATTACTGCTGCTGAACGGCGGCACGGCGGCGCCCCACGTGCCGCACGGGCCTTCATTCAATCGGTAAAAATGGATATTCCACACGTCCACCGGCAGCGATTCGCCATACAAGGTTTGGTATTGCGTCAATACTTTATCCAGATATTCCATCCGCAGGGGGGAGGGCTGCACAATGGCGCCGATGGCAACTTTGGCGGTGGGGTCGGCGGCTTTGATGGCGGTGTAAAAATAATGGTAGAGTTCAGCATATAACTCGGCTTGGATGGGACTGCCATTGTAGAGCGAATCAGGTTCGTTGCCCACCATCCACAGCGCGCCGGGGGCGGCTTGCACGCGGTCAATCAATGCCGTACCGGTGAGACTGGCGGTTATTTGAGTCAATTCAGTGGCGGGCGCTTTTCGACCGCTGCAAATTGTGCCGGTGTCGTGGGTATGCAGATAAATGGTGCGCCCGTATTCTGCACCGCCGGGATGGGCGGGATTGGCTGCCGCGCCCCAATCAAGATACCAGCCGGCGTTGAGCACGCTGGCATCATCGCCGGACGATTTGCCGAACCCCATCCGGTCGGCACCGGAGAGATATGGCGGCAGGAAAAAGTCGCCGCTGGCAAAGGAGGGGTACGGGGTCGGCGCGGGGGCTTGCGCCTGCAATTGATTGTTCATTGAGATAGCGGCGAGAAAAAATAACAGTGCGGCGGAAAGAACTGCCGGAATGATTCGGGTGAGGCGCATATTTTCTCCAAAATTTGTGTTGCAGGCAATAGTGTATCATATTTTCCACCGAAAAAAAAGAGGGAGAGCAAATGCTCTCCCTTCGATTATACTGCCGTTGGGTTACTATTTGAGAACGAGCGGGAGGTAGAGTTTGGCAGAACCAATAAACCCACTATCAAAAGCAACACTCGTACCGTCGAAGATATCGCTATCTACATGGACATAGTTTGTCCAGTCGCCGGGGTGTGTACCCGTGGCGTTGAACGTGACTACATGCTGCCCGCCAAACGATTCACCGGTGGCAGAAACTTGAATTTCGGTGGTGGGGGTAATGGCACTGGTATAGTAGCCACCGCTGGTTCCCAACGCATCCTCTGCACCCACAGAATAGCCATTGCCCGGGTGCGCAGGGTCAAAGCCTTTGGTCCAATCGGCGCCATCGCCATCCACCCGGTCATACGCCATATAGAGTTCGGCAATATAATGGGGGCTATCATCGGTTTCAATCCACAGTTCAAAAGTGTAGTATTTCCCGGCAACATCAAAAGCCAGAATATCTTTCCACTCGACAACAATCCATCGTTGCCAACCATCATACAATGTAGCTTCGTAAATGTCACCGCCCGCTCCAATGTCGAGGTCTGTCCAGAAGGGGGCAATCACATTGTTCGGTGGTGACCCATTGGGGAATACTTGCGGATATCCCGTAGTTGAATCACCCCCGCCCACAATCACATACCCATTACTATTGATGCCGAGTGTGTTATATTTTTCGCCGGCATAGGTAAAGGTGGGTACGGAAATGTTCACGATGCTGTCATCAGAGAATTGGGTGGTCATGGTGGGTACGCTAATACCCTCCAGTGGGAAATATCCATAATATGACGAGTAATCTGCCACTGAAATTACCGGCGGGTTTTTACCGCGTAACGTCCCATTATAAAGCACATTACCGTTTACTTCGCTGCCGCCAACGGCGCTGCCGGAAACCAGTTCCAGTCCGTCGGGCATATTATCTACCATTGCTACC
>CAYZQQ010000346.1:0-4236 GCA_964480075.1 uncultured Anaerolineaceae bacterium | reverse complement strand
ATCAGTTTTTCCCGCAGCGAGTTGGGGACAGTTCCCGCTGCCGAAAGAATGCCCAGCGCCTCATCCACCGACAGCGGATTCACGGTATCGGTGTGCAGCGCAAAATCATCGGATTCGTTCAACATTTCGCTGGGGGGCAGCGGTTTGACTGCCGGTTTCCGTGCCAACTCCGATTGAATGGCGGTGTCGATAACCGCTTGCTGCACCAAATCAACCACCTCACCGGGGTCGGTCATCAAAAATGCGCCAGCCGCAATCAATTCTCGGTTGGCAGGGGTATCGGTTTTGCCGACCAACACCGGCATACCGCGTTCCAGCGCCGCAGTGGCGCGCTCTTTTACCAGCGAATCGACCGCGGGGACCAGCAGCGCCATCGCCAGCGAATCAACCAGCAAGTTTCGTGCGGCAGAAAACGGTTCTTTATATGTAGTATCCGGTTCAAACGGACTCACCAGCACAATTTTGCCGTCTGCCACAGGTTTATCTAATTTGTGGGTTAATGTCGAAAATGCATTCAAGCCCAGTGGCAATATTGCCACCCCCTGCCCGTTGGGCAATGCCAGTGCCGTTTCAACCGCGATTCTGTCCAGCCCTTTGCCGTAACCGCTCACCACCCCGATGCCCTCCGCCGCCAGCTTGGTAATGAGCATTTTCAATCCATCTATTTCAGCTTGTTCCACTTCCGGGTCGCCAAGAACTGTTACCATCGGTTCGGTGAGCAATTTTAGGGTACCTTTTGCCCACAGCAACAGCGGTTGCCGCCGGGGAGAAAGCGTATTCAGCAGACGGGTGGGGTACTGCGGATGGCTCAGCGGCAGCGCCGTAATTCCCTGCTGTTGCCAGGCATCAACGCGACGCAATTGTTTGGCATGGTCGTCCGCGGCGCGAATGATTTTTTCAGCATCCGCATCCGAGATGTTAAAATGTAGACTCAGTTCTGTTATAGAACGATTGAACAACTCAATTAGCGGTCGTCCTTCCATTAAATACCACTGCTGAATAATTGGTTTGATGACACTCAATTTCAATCCACTGGAAAATATGAGCGCCAGCCAATATGCCGTTTCGGTTCGCATACGCCGCCTCCCGATGGGGTCACGTCCTTTTATGGTAAGTATATCATTTTTCGTATGAATGGTAAATTGATATGTTGCTTTTAGGACAAGTCTGTTATAATATGCAAAGTAAACTTTTAGGTTTGAATGCCTGATTGACTGACAAAACTCGGAGAGCGTGCATTTTTCTGAAAAAGACATCTATGTCATTCCCGCGAAAGCGGGAATCCATAGCTTTGTGCTGTGGATTCCGGATATTTCCCTACGGGAAATTCCGGAATGACATACGTGCAAATTGCAAAAAAAGATTTATCGGTCAATCAACTTAAACGCCATTGAAAGGCAATTATGTTCGATTTTGATATAAATAATACCGATTTTTCCCCGGAAGCCGACCTCATCATAGATGAGATGCCCGTTCTCATCATTAAAGATACGGTTCTGTTTCCACGCATATTAACGCCGCTGATGATAGTGGATCATATTCCGCTGGAAACCGTTGAAACCGTACATAATGGTGAACAAATGCTGCTGGTGGTAACCCAGCACAATGCCTCCATTGAGTTTCCCGACCCCGAAGATATGTATTCGGTGGGGGTGCTGACGCAGATGGTACGGTTTTTACGCATGCCCGATGGGAGCGTCAGCGTTTTACTGCAGGGGCAAGAGCGTGTGGAGATTTTGGATTGGGATTTTGACGATATTATTCCCGTCGCAAATGCGCGCCGCATTCCGGAGCCGGAAGAAAAGGGCGAACTTAAGCTCACCACCGAAGCTCAGATGCGCGCTGTGTTGGCGTTATTTGAAAAAATAAGCAAGTTGCACCCTCATATTCCTGAAGATGCCTTCATTGCCGCAAACAATATCGCCTCACCCGGATGGCTGTCCGATTTAATCGCTTCGGTGCTGGAAGTAAACATTGCCATTCGGCAGGAACTTCTGGAACTACTTGACCCGAATGACCGGTTACAGCGCGTGACCACCATTTTGGCGCGTGAATTGGATGTGCTGGAACTGGAAGACCGCATCCAAACACAGGTTCAGCAAGATGTGGACAAAAGCCAGCGTGATTTCTTTCTACGCGAGCAAATTCGGGTGATGCAAACTGAACTGGGCGAATCCGACGGGTTTACGGCAGAAATGAGCGACCTTCGCCACCGGCTGGAAGCAAAAGACCTGCCGGAAGAAGCCCGTAAAAAAACGGAAAAAGAAATCTCTCGGTTGGCAGATATTCCGCCGATGGCGCCGGAAGTGGGCATTATCCGCACGTATATCGATTGGGTGCTAGATTTGCCATGGACTGAATCCACCGCAGACAATCTGGACATTACCCACGCCGAATCGATATTGAACAAGAATCATTATGGCTTAAATCGTGTCAAAGAACGTATTTTGGAATATATGGCAGTCCGCGCCCGCGTAAAGAACAAAAAGACATTGCGCAGCCCCATTTTGTGTTTTGTGGGACCACCCGGCACCGGAAAAACCTCACTGGGGAAATCCATATCGGAAGCGATTGACCGCAAATTTGCACGCATGAGTCTCGGTGGCGTGCGTGATGAAGCGGAAATCCGGGGGCACCGGCGCACATACATTGGCGCTATGCCCGGTAGAATCATCCAAACGATGAAACGGGTGGGAACCGTCAATCCGCTCATCATGCTGGATGAAATTGATAAATTGGGATACGATTATCGCGGCGACCCCACGGCGGCGCTGTTGGAAGTGCTTGACCCGGAACAAAACAACACGTTTTCTGACCATTATCTCGATTTACCATACGATTTGTCACAAGTGCTGTTCATTACCACCGCCAACCAAACCGACACCATCCCCCCTGCCCTGCTCGACCGGATGGAAATCATTGAATTTTCCGGTTATATTGATGAAGAAAAAATCGCCATCGCCAACCAATTTCTCATTCCGCGCCATTTAGATGAACATGGCTTGACGGCGCAAGAACTGCGATTCACCAAAGACGCGCTCCAGCGCATCATTCGGCAATATACCTACGAAGCCGGAGTCCGCAATTTCGACCGCGAAATCGGGAAAATCTGTCGCAAAGTGGTGCGGCGATTGGCACAAAAAAAGAAAACACCGCACATCATTACCTCAAAAACCGTCGAGCGATTTTTGGGTCCGCCCCGCTTACCCGATTCGTTCTTGGAAAAAGAAGATATGGTCGGGGTGGCAACCGGGCTGGCTTGGACACCTGCCGGCGGAGATATTCTATCGGTAGAAGTGACGCTATACAACGGCAAAGGCAATATGCAACTTACCGGACAGTTGGGCGATGTGATGCAGGAATCGGTGCAAGCGGCGCTATCATACACCAAAGCCAACGCCGAAAAATATGGCATCAACGCAACCGCCTTTGAAAACACCGATATCCATCTACATGTGCCGGAGGGCGCCACCCCAAAAGATGGACCCAGCGCGGGCATCACCACTGCTACCGCCATTATTTCCGCCTTTTCGGGCAAAAAAGTCAACCGGCTCATCGCTATGACCGGGGAAATTACCCTGCGCGGCAAAGTGTTGCCCATCGGCGGATTGCGCGCCAAAGCAATGGCGGCATATCGCGTCGGCATCACAGATGTTATCATTCCTGCGCAAAACAGAAAAGATTTGGTGGAAATACCGGACCGCATCCGCCGCCACCTGAATTTCATTCCCGTTGAAAATTTGCATGAAGTGCTGGAACGAGTGTTGTTGAATAGTGAATGACGAATGGGACTTGAGACATGAGAGCTGATACTTGAAACCCTGCTACCCTGAAACTTTGAACACCAAACCCTGATTGACTGACAATTTTTTTTTGCAGGTTGAGCGTATTTAAACCTATATCATACCGGAATTTCCCGCAGGGAAATATTCGGTATCCACAGCAAAAACAGATGGATTCCCGCTTTCGCGGGAATGGCATATACTGACAATCGTCAAAAAATAACAGCATTTTATGGGGCGTTTGATAAATTCTAACGAGATTTCCCCGCAGTGACAGCCCAATGGGCTGTCACTGCAAATTCTACCAACCGGTAGTTTATCCCGTTGTTCAGTATATATTCTCTCTTCCGAAACATATACCTTTTCTGGTTTTTGTCAGTCAATCAGCACCAAACCTTAAACTGGAGGAACATTTCATGACGCATATCATCCGCATTGAAGATATTGCCAACCA
>CAYZQQ010000345.1:0-4266 GCA_964480075.1 uncultured Anaerolineaceae bacterium | reverse complement strand
CTGCGTGACAGTTTGGTTCGAGTACACCTTCGGTCCGCCCAAGCCGGTGGTTTTGACGGTCAACCCAGTCAAGTCTATCCCGGAAGTGAAGGTCATGGTCACCAAGCCGGTATCGGCGGTGGTGGTGATCTCCAACGTTTCTGCAAAGGCGGATGACGAGCCGGATGCGAGTGCGTCACCGGTTTTCGCCAAACTCACACTGGAAACGGTTGTAGTGAACGGTACAGAGAATTTATCTCCGCTGAACAAAACGTTGTGCATAGCAACGGTGTGCAAACCTTCCTGAATCGGAGCCGCTACCCAATCCACATTACCGCCACTGGAGGTGTTGAATTTCCATGTACCGCTACCGAGATAGCTATTCGGACTGCCGCCCAGTACCGAGAGGCTGTAGGGTCCAAAATAGGCTTGGTCTTGCCACACAAACGCGCCATAGAATGAACCGGTGAGCCAGCAATCATAGCTGAACCAACCCAACCCACAGAGCTGATCACGCAGGCTTGACGCACCGTCATCGGGGTTCGCTGTGCCATTGGAGAACGGGTCTTTAGTGGGTCCCATCACCAGTGTGTCAATATCGGTCGGATTAACATCATCCCACTCGGTTTTCATCAGGAATGCGGAGCCGGGGGCAGGTGTTCCGGTGACATCCAGGCTGAAGAATCGCCAATCACCGGATTCAGCGCGCCACGACCAGTCATTCGTTCCGTTGACGCCGGCATTGTTGTACAACACACTGCCGTCAAAGGCATCCATACCAGCCAAAGTGGTATTGCTGCCGAGCGCGAAGTCTTCCGCCACATTGATGACCACCGGAATAACGGCGGTGTTTGCTGCGTGCGGTCCGTGTCCGGGGTCATCTACGTAGATACCTGCTTCGTAGATGCCGGTAGCCGCGTTAGCGGGCACATTGAGCGTCACCACAAAGGTTGCGCTGCTATTTGCCGGTACTGCCAACGAATTAGTACTTTCCGACAACCATGCATTATCCTGCACCTGATAGTAATCCAGTTGGAAGGTGTGGTCAGTGGTGGTAATGGAACTGGTGGTATTCGGATGCTGCAAACCTAAGAACAGACCATCAGCCATACGGGACAGCGGGTCATGCACCCAAGTTTGGTGGTTGTTGGCGTATGAGCGATGATACATAAAGCGCACATATTCGCCGGGGTCAATTTCACTACTGGGGTCAATACAGCTGAAGCCGTCAATTTGGGTACAGGTGGTTGTGGTGAAGTTCACCGTCCCATTCATATTGGTGTCTTCCCACAGATTGCCATCGCTGTTATTATCCGTCCAGTTGTAAACCATCACCCGCCAGTTTTGGTCGCGCGAGTAATTTGCATCTGCATCAAACTGGTCAAACGGGAAGTTCGCCCGCAACAGCATCAGGTCAGTGTTCGCAGGGATCATACTATCAATTTGCTTGAGGTACTGCGGCGCATTAAAGGTGTAACTGCTTTCCTCGCTTATTGGCGAACTGGTCATCGTGAAGGAACTGCTGCCGATGAGCTTGTGCGTGCCATCGGAAATACTGACGGTAACCGGAATGCTACTGGGGTTATGGACGGTGATGGTCTGAGTAACCGTATCACCCGCTTTGACCAAGTGGGCAAAAGCAGGATAATCCGTGCCACGATAGTCGCCGGGATTCCATTCATCGGGCGTGACATACACGCCATATTCACCACTGGCAACAATCACGCCACGTTCCGCGTCGAGTACCCCAGCCCCTTGAACGAGGGTGTCATAATTCACATCGTCCGCAGACGATTTCAACAGCGCGCGGGCAGTATCGTAATCGGGCCACGAGCCATTTTTGGTTTTATAGGCATCGAAAATCAACGCCATGATGCCGGTTGCAACCGGCGCAGAGCGGCTGGTGCCACCCCAGGTGCTCCATGAAAGTGCACCGTTGGTGCCAAAGTAGTTCAAGGCTTCAATACCACCGGCAAACGCGCCGTTGGCGCAAACATCCACGCCATTGTTGCCGCGCGCGCCGGGACCACGGTTCGACCAAACCTGAATATCATTTGCCAAAATTTGCGAAGCGTTTTCAGGTGCATCCCAACCGGTGGAGCCGTATTGCGTCGAAGCGCAAACACCGATGCCGGTCGGTGCGCTCGGCGGAGCGACCGTGCCAAAGCCCGGTGCGCCGTTCCCGGTGGAGAACATATGGACGGTGTTCGGAGCGATATTTCGTTGCAAGTTCGCCACAAAGCGCCCGTCATATTCCCAGCCATCGTTATCCTGGTCGGAACTGCCGTAGCTGTTGTTGGTAATTTGGATTTCGTCACCGGAGTTCGGAACACCATCCAACCCAATGGACGCCATCAGGTAGCCATCAAGTTTGGAGGAAGCAAAGTTCCGGTAAATGTTGGTCATCGCCACAACTTTGGCATCGGGGGCATGCCCCAAAACACCGCTAGACGGCGTACCGACATCGGCAAAAGTCCATTGGTCGCCATTGATACGCCCCTGCCCGACAATATTCGAGCTGAGCTGCGTGCCGTGGCTGTAACCGCTATCGAAGGGACCTTCCAAACCAATGATGTCACCGGGACCTTCATCGGGACCGTAGGCAACATCCCACATCCAGTCTGTACCGGGAGCGGGATTTGTGCCGTCGGAAATCCAGTAGAGCAACCCACCGGAAATATCGGCGAAACCGTCAGGAATGGGGTCATAGTTTTCATTGTAGATGTCACGATAACTTTCCGGCGAGGCGATGGTCATCGGTTTTTCATCGCGGAAGTCATAGTCATTATCGAGGTCAACATAAACGGTATCATACACACCGGCGGCATGCCCGAAGCGACCTTCGTCAACCACCAAAATGGCGGGACGTTCACCATACAATGCAATCAGGTTTTTGTCGGGATGGCTACCGAAATGATATACACCACTACGGCTGGTATTATTGAACGTGTAGGTATGGGGGGCAGTGCTGCTACATGTGGGTTCATACACGGCAGTTGCAGTGTCGAAACTCACCACCGTAACGGTTGGTGTGGCACTGGTGTCAATCAGATGACTACCGGACGCACACGAAGCGATATTGCTTTGCGCAAACCAGTAATCATACCCGTAATACAACCCGCTAATGGGAGAATACACATAGGGCCAGGTCAATCCGGCACCGGCATCGTAGTACGGGTTGTTTGCCGCCGTCCATACGGGGATACTGGTTGTCCCACTGATTTTCGTGGTGGTAATGGGAATGCGAGCATACGTCCCCTGCAAATCAGGATGGGCGAAGTCCACACCATCATCAAGCGTGGCAACCGTGACGCCTTTCCCGGTGAACCCTTTTGCCCACGCCAACGCCGAGCGGTGCGTGCCGGTCAGCACGTCGCGCCAGTCGCTTGTTCGGGGTGCGACTTGCGCCGCCACGTCATACGGGACATCGTTGCCCGCCAGTGCTTTCAATCGAGCGGACATTTCCGCCACGTTCGGCACCGGTTGTGCCGGGTCTTTTTCGGGGGGAATGGGCGCGCCATTTTTCTCGAAGGTAATCGGCTGGACCGCCAAGATATTTTCGTTGTCCAACAGTTTGACCAAATTTTTGGCGGTAATCATACCAAATGCCAATTGCTGACCATTCAGTTCCAGCGGTCGTGTCACCGACTGAATCATAAACGGAGAAACATCAAACCCGGCTTTAATGGTCATAAACACATTCAAAACCGTGTCATCTGCCTTGGTGGCATCAGCACGTAAATCCGGTGAAACCTTCGCTTCTACCAACACGGACGAACTGCTGACCGCCGCGTTGGTGGGTCCCTGCGCCAAAACAGCCATCGGCGATAGAACCATGCTCAGGATTACCATTAAACTTAAGACCCGAAAGAGTCTTTGTACAGACATACTGTTTCCTCCTTCTACATTAATGTATCTTCAACAGCATTGAATACTTAAAACAACCCAAAAATACGAATGACGACTACGCACCACCTCCTTTCAATAAAAAATTCATAGACAGCACAAAACTGACGTAGACCGTGCCGACAGGCACAGCTCGCCAGTTTTGTTATTTATGCGCTATTTTTCCGGGAGAGGAGATTTTCATAAATTTGTTCGCCGCAACCATTGCGCGCGGAGATTGATGTTGTCCCGACAAATGACCCAACTGTTTTTGCTTAGCATACTTTAGAGATGTGATATTATAGCACGTAAAAATCAATGGTGCAAGAAATTTTAAAATTGATTTGAATTTCACGCCGGTTAGATCGGAAAAACGGATAGGAGGGAAAACAAATCACATAC
>CAYZQQ010000344.1:0-4270 GCA_964480075.1 uncultured Anaerolineaceae bacterium | reverse complement strand
GGTTTCGGGTTGCTGGGACACGGGATGGAAATGGCAGATGCCAGCGGCGTCGGGTTCCGCATCAGTTTTAACCGGATACCCATGCTGGATGGTGCGACAGAATACGCAAATCGGTATATTTTTCCCGGCGGTACCAGCGCAAACAGATTATTCAATCAAGACCGCGTAACCTTCGACCCGGAACTGACCGAAGCCCAACAAATGCTCATTTGGGATGCCCAGACATCGGGCGGGTTGCTGTTGGCAATCCCCCCCGAAAAATTGGATGCGTACCAACAAGCCTGTCAAAATTACAATCAGTCGGGGTGGGTTATTGGCGAGGTCGTGGAAGGTTCGGGCATTACGGTAACACTTTAAAAGGGGTATGACGTGCGGCGCAGCACAGAAGGTTTTACGGGAACACTCATCATCATTTTACTGGGAATATCATTCATCATCGGTGGAATGATTGGCGGGCTTTTGGGCGGCGGCTTAATTTTGTGGGCGACCGTTCCCCAACATGCGGCGACGCACGTCACCCCGACATTCACAGCCACTGCCACACCCATCTCCACCGCGACACCGCTGCCAACCGCAACCAAACGGGTCATACCGACCGCCACACCGGTGGTTGTTGCCACTCCCTCGGTGGAAGATGTGGTGGATGCCGTGCTACCGGCGGTGGTGACCGTGGCGAACCAACAGCAACCCACGGCAAGCGGCTCGGTACGCATAGTCGGTTCCGGGGTGGTCGTTGATGCCGCCGGTTATGTGATAACCAATGCGCATGTGGCAAATCACGCCCAAACAATTACGGTCACTTTGGCTGACGGCACTACGTTGGATGCGCGCATCATCACCCTTGACACCACGCAGGATTTGGCGCTGCTAAAAATAGATTCTCCGGTGCCGCTCGCGGCGGTTTCGTGGGGCGACTCAACTGCGGTGAGACTGGGGCAACCGGTGCTGGCAATCGGTTCGCCGTTGGGTGATTTTCCAAATTCGGTAACGATGGGCATTGTCAGTGGCTTGAATCGCGCGCTGGCATACGATGATGTCATTTTGTATGGGTTATTGCAAACCGATGCTGCTATCAATCAGGGGAATTCCGGGGGACCGCTGGTGAATTTACAGGGGAAAGTGGTCGGTATCAACACCTTCATCATTCGCACCGACCACGAACAGAGCGTTGCCGAAGGAATTGGGTTTGCCATCCCCTCCAGCGCGGTAAAACTGCTCAGCACGGCGTGGATGGCACACACGCCCACAGCCGCCAACGCCGCCGAAAACCCACCCACCGATACCAGCCCACTGCCGGCGGGGCAATCATCGCCGTAACGGGGCTATACCGATTGTTTTCGTTGCTGTAACCAACGGTTGAAAGAGGTTGCACTTTCGGTCGATTTTTTCCCCAACAGCAATCCTTCCACCCCAATATCTTCATCCAACTGGGACCAATAGATGCCATACCCTGCGCCGCTAATCTGAAAATCCTCGCGTTCGGCAGGTTGGGCATGCGCCAATCGCGGATACCAAACAATGGGAACGGAAAGCGTCCGTCCATCCTCTAGATTTACAGTTAATGTGTCGTCTGTTACCAGCACATCAATTATTCTAGGCAATGCTATCGCCACTACAGAATGTGTTCCATTCATCGGTCAATCTCACTTTATTTTCAGTCACAATACGCTCAACATCACGCAATTCCTTCCGGTTGAATCCGTGGTTTGCCGCCAAAGTTACGTCTGGCTCAAGCCAAAATTTAGCGTTTTTATTTTCCCGGTCAATGTGTATATGCCGTGGCTCACCACAATCGTATGCGCTGTTGGCGTACTCAGCCTCAAAAATCAAGAAATTAAATTAGTGATTGCCGTTTATTATATCCGGTGGAACATTTATTGCCAACTCAATCGCTAAACTACGCGCCGGTTTTTAATGCCGATAGCAGCGTTTGGCGCAAAACATCCACCGGCGCCGGTTGCCCCGTCCAAATTTCAAAAGCTTTTGCCCCCTGATGGATGAGCATGCCCGTGCCATCAACAATGGGCAACCCCTGTGCCACCGCTTGCTGTAAAAATTTGGTGCGAATGGGGGTATATACCAAATCGCAAATGACCGCATTTGGCAGTGGAATATCGCCATCCCACGGTGACGCTTCGGTGTGCGGCAACATGCCCAACGAAGTGGTGTTCACCACCAAATCAAAACTATCGTTGGCGGCTGCCAGCGTTTGCGGCGAAAGCAATTCGCACGAAAAGCGAATATCCGCGTATGTGGAGCTAATATCATCCACCAAAAAGGCTGCCCGTTCCACCGTGCGGTTAAAAATGCTGATGGCGCGCGCGCCCGCTTTTGCCAAGCTGAACACCACCGCTCGTGCCGCCCCCCCGGCACCTAATACCAAACAACGCGCTCCCTGCGGCGAAAATCCCGTTTCCAGCAGCGATTGCAGAAATCCGTCGGCATCGGTATTGAAACCGAACATCCGCCCGTCGCGCACAGCAATGGTATTCACCGCGCCGATTTCACGTGCCACCGGGTCAATTTCATCCAAATAGCGCATAATTGCCTGCTTGTGCGGCACCGTTACATTTGCGCCCACAAAATTGAAGGTGGACAACCCCGGTATCACATCTTCAATCTTCTCTGGGATTACCGGCAGGGGAATGTACGCCCAATTAAGATTGAGCGCGGCAAATGCCGCATTGTGCATTAACGGGCTGCGCGAATGGGCGACGGGATATCCCAGAATGCCCACAATTTTGGTCTCGCCGGTAATGTGCATTTATGCCACCACTTTCACACCGAGCGTTCTGAGGGTTGTGACAAATCCGGGGTAACTATCAGCAATGACTCGCGCGTTGCGAACAGTGATACTCCCACTTGCAATTAACCCTGCCACTGCCAGCGCCATCGCCAGCCGATGGTCGCCATAGCTGTCCACCACTGCCGCGTGGAGCGGCGTTGGACCATACACTTCAAATCCGTCGGGATGGGCAATCATTTCTGCGCCCATTTTCCGCAATTCGTCTACCGTCGCTTTGATGCGGTCTGATTCTTTCACCCGCAATTCGGCGGCATCGCGTATCATGGTACACCCTTTTGCCTGTGTTGCCGCCACTGCTAAAATGGGAAATTCATCAATCATGCGCACCACCACGTCACCGCCAACTTCCGTACCGTGCAGGGAAGCAGTCTGTACCAGAAAATCACCGACGGGTTCGCCCGTCATATCAGATTCATTTTCGATTTTAATATTTGCCCCCATCGCGGTTAAAATTTCCAACAATCCGGTGCGAGTGGGATTGGTATTGACTCCTTCTATTCGTAATTGGCTGTTGGGGATGAGTGTTGCCGCCACCAGCGGTAATGCCGCAGAAGAAAAATCGCCGGGAATGGTAATGTTCAATGGCGGCAGTGGAGCAGTTGGAGGAAGCACTGTAATATTGCCACCATCCGTTTCAACAGAAATGCCCAGCGACCGCATCAGCACTTCTGTATGGTCGCGGGCGGGCCCCGGCTGATGCACGGTGGTGGCGCTATCGGCATACAATCCCGCCAACAGAATGGCGCTTTTTACCTGCCCGCTGGGAATGGGCATGCGATAATTGATACCGTGCAGTTCTCCGCCGGAAATATGAAGGGGCGGATACCCCTCATGGGTGCTGACGGCTGCGCCCATTTGTAGCAGCGGACGCGACACCCGTTCCATCGGACGGCGGCGCAACCCTTCGTGTCCATCCAGCACCGTAGAAAACGGTTGTCCCGCCAGCAATCCTGCCAGCAACCGCATGGTCGTTCCCGACCCGTGGCAGTTAAGGGGAGCATCAGACTCAGAAAGACCGTGCAAGCCAACGCCCTGCACGGTCACATTTGCGGTTGTTTCTGAGGTGGAAGTGAGGTCAATCGGCACCCCCAGCGCGCGCAATGTTTCAATGGTAGCGAGACAATCGCCTGCCGGAAGCCAATCAACAATCTGCGACGTGCCGGTTGCCAGAGCCGCCAAAATCGCTGCGCGATGTGAGATAGATTTGTCGCCGGGAATGGTAATGGTTCCCTGCAATCCTTTGGATGGAGAAATAGTTAGGGGCATAAATAAACCTCGCAGAAAAAAAGTGGCAATTCAAGTTGGAGAAACTATCTGTTTTTGTACCTATTTAGGGTACAACTCCCTCTCCTTTGAGGGATAAAATCTCTGCAAACAATTATGTTCAACAGGAAATAAGGGGGCAAACAAAGTTGCGGTAATTCTGCCTTGAACTAAAGTTCAGGCTGATAGCTCAAGCCGACT
>CAYZQQ010000343.1:0-4280 GCA_964480075.1 uncultured Anaerolineaceae bacterium | reverse complement strand
CGGAGACAAAACACCTTCACTTTTTTTGCCTTTTGTCGAAGTTTGGGGTCGCTTGCAAACAATATTTTTCGTAATGCCATAACTTTCTTACCTCATTATTCAATCATAAATAGTATACATTAGGGTCGCTGCACTGCAAAACAGGGTGCAATCGATTCGACGATTACAAAGAATCTAATGCAAATTTAGCGTTTTTCTTATCTTCATTTAATGCAAATGCGATAAAAATAGTAATGGTGGCGCATGTCAGGTTTTTGAGTTGCACCATTCGAAAAAATAAAGTAAAATCACCAATTTGAAAAGGTTATTTTTCGTCACGAAAGGCAATTATTGTCAGAAACACCGGGAGTTTGTTTTATGCCAACCTATCAATATGCTTGTGAAAACTGCGGTCACCGCTTCGATACCCGCCAGCGATTTAACGATGCTCCGTTAACCATTTGTCCTCAATGCGGCGCGCCCATTCACCGCGTCATCAATCCGGTCGGTATTATTTTTAAGGGTCCCGGTTTTTACGTTACCGATAACAAATCCGGCAACAACACCCACGACAACGGAAACGCGCAAAAAGCCAAAACGAATGGTGACAAAAATGGTACCCTCAAAAAACCGCCATCAGAGACGCCGTCGGAGGCAAAAACAAAAACACCCGCCGCCAGCAACGAATAACCAACTGCCAAAGCCGGTCAGTACTCTAGCTTTTTTATTGAAACGGAAACCCGTATTTGCCTGCTGCGCCACGTCATGATAAAATTGCTTTTTGTGATTTGAATATGAAACTATCTAATTAAGAGTGAGAATTATGGCAAACGCAGTTGACCTTTTGAAATCCGTAGAAACGTTAAAAGAAGACCTGCCGAGTGTGTTGATTGGTGATACCGTAAAAATGCACCTCCGCATTGTGGAAGGCAAAAATGAACGCATTCAGATTTTTCAGGGTGTCGTTATCGCCAGAGGGGGCGGAGGCATAAACAGCACGGTTACTGTGCGCCGCATTGCCTCCGGCGGTATTGGCGTGGAACGCAAATTTTTAGTCCACTCGCCCCGCATTAATAAAATTGAAGTGTTGCGTCACGCACACGTGCGCCGCTCAAAACTGTATTTTTTACGCAGCCGCAGTGGTAAAGCAGCACGGTTGCGAGAAAAACGCGTTTATTAATGTAACATCGGGCAATGAGTCGTTATTTTTTTGCACAGCAGCCCTCTTTTAAAAAAGAAGCAGCCCTGTTAACACAGGGCTTTTCTTTTGTAGCCGGCATTGATGAAGCCGGGCGGGGTGCGTGGGCGGGTCCGGTGGTTGCTGCTGCGGTTATCTTTCCCACCGATATGCACTCGACGGTTGAATTGCTGGCAACGGTACGCGATTCTAAATTACTGACAGCCCGTCAGCGCGATAGTGTATTCGATGTGGTCTGCCGCACCGCGTTGGGGGTGGGTGTGGGCGTTTCTTCTTCGCAGATGATTGACCGTACCAACATTATCATTGCTACCCGACATGCTATGCGCCGCGCGGTGGAACGGCTCTCGCCCCAACCGCATTTTCTACTGATTGACGCAGTACGCTTGCCCCAAGTTTTCATCCCGCATGATGTGTTTTTTAAGGCGGAATCCGTCTCGCTGAGCGTGGCGGCGGCTTCTGTGGTAGCAAAAGTAACACGCGACCGGCTGATGATTTCGCTGGCGGATGTATACCCCAATTTCGGATTCGAACGCCACAAAGGGTATGGAACCAAACTTCATCAACACGCGCTGGCGAAATTCGGTCCCTGCAAAATCCACCGTTTTTCGTATGCTCCCATCAAAAAACGAATGGAAACTATTGAAATTTCACGCTAACGTCGAAACGTGATTTTCGAATATTGTCATCGCCGCTTTCATTTCCTCCTGTCGAATGGCAGTGGTCACATCGCCGCGCGTACGTTCCAAAATACTGCGGGCAATATCGGTTTTGCGGCGCAGGTCGCGGGTTATCGCCGATGGAAAATCAACGGTGATGAGCTGGGTATAAATTTCATCCATCGAATCGAGCGTTGATTCGCTGGCGGCAACTTCTCCGCGACGGAGTGCGTCAAGCGCATACCGCCGCAATTCTCCCACCGCCTCCGCCAGTCCATTCACATACGCTGCACTTTCAATGCCCAATGATTGTGGCGTTGGCAAATTGGATTTGAGAATTAATGCCCGCGTGAGGTGTGCTTCTGCCAACTCTTTTAAGGCATCCTGCGTGTACCCGGCAAAATAAATGTCGGGATATTCCTGCGCGTCCGCGATCATTTCGATGGCGACAGCATCAGCCTGCTGCAATAACGCATCGGCGGCATCAGCCTCTCGGCGATGGGTCGCCCGAATGGCGTTGGCGCAATGCTTTATCAACCCTCGCGACCGGCGCAGGGTGGCGTCACGCACGGCAGATTTCGCAGAAAATTCATCATTAATTGCTTGAACGATTGTTTCTAACGTCACAAATTTCTCCTGAAGTTAAACTTCGAGCGCCATATCACGCACAATATCGGTTTGAGACAGCACGCCCACCGGACGAACTTTTCCATCAGTATTTCCGGCTTCAACGACAATCAACCGGTGAATACTTTTTTGAATCAGCGTTTTACTTGCATCACGAATGAGTAAATCGGGGGTGCATGTAACCACATCTGTTTTCATCACATGTTCGGCGGTTAACCCGTGCCAATATTCTTCCGAACCGCGCAACGCCACCAAATCGGTACGAGTTACAATTCCCGCGAGAAACCTCTGCTCGTCCAATACCACTACCGTGCTGACATCATACGCGGTCATAATATGCGCCACATCCGGCACGGTCGCAGAAACGGAACAACATCGCAAATCTTTTGACATTACTTCATGGACAGCCTTTGCCATAGGTACACTCCTTTGGGTACACTGATAACTTTCCCCGTTTTTAAGAATTGATGCGCGATATGATAGCACACGAGCCATCGATTTTCAAGCACCGCCGGAAAAATTATCCCAATGGTATGTCGTCATCAGCACAGCGAAGCAATCTTCTATTTTCGGGGTGAAGGTTGCTTCGGGACAAACTTGTTTATTTTGCTATCACATCATCCGCAAAATACGCGCCGTTCATCAACAGCGGCGTGTATTTACAAATGAATACTCCCCGCAGCAAACTGCGGGATATCAAAATGTCATTCCGGAAATTTCCGCAGAAAATTATCCGGAATCAATTTTCTGGATTCCCGCTTGCGCGAGAATGACAGTCGTGGCAAGCTACGGGGAAATTAAACCCAAATTAGATTAACCCCTCAACGCATTAAAATGGAATGTCATCTTCGGTATCGGGTGCGGATGGTGTTTTTCCGGGTGCAGTTGATGTCACATCGCCGCTCCCGCCGGCGCCTCCGCCACTGAGAAATTTTACTTCGTACGCGGTGATTTCGTAGCTGGCGCGGGGTGTCCCGTCGTTTGCCGTCCACACTCGGGGTCCCCCCGTGGCTTTATCGGGGGTCAGTCGACCTTCTACAAAAACCTGCCGCCCTTTGCTTAAATATTGGTTGGTTGTTTCTGCCAGCCGCCGCCATGCCGAAACACGGAACCACACCGTTTCTTCGCCCGGCGAACCATCGCTGTTTTTCCATTTGCGGTTGGTCGCCACGCTGAAGCTGGTAACAGCCGTCCCGTCAGGCATATAGCGCATTTCCGGGTCACCCCCTAAATTGCCGATAATCGTTACTTTTTGATACATTTTGTCCCCTTTCTCTATGAACCCAAAACGAAAGTTTGTTCTATCACAATACTGGAAAATCGCTCATTTGTCAATTTGGAACGTGTTCCTTTCGTTATTATGACCAAAGTACCACATTTTTTCCGGCGAAGTTGACAAAGTTCGCATTTTAACATAAAGTAAATAGACATAATGTAAAGTCGGGGAAACGGTTATGATTCAAAATCCAACGGTTCTGTTAAATGAAGCCATCGCGCTGGCAAAAGCCGGGTATATCAAACGGGCACGAATTTTACTGCAAACGGTAGCAAATCTTGACCCGGATAACGTGGTGACATGGCTCTATCTGGCGGGCATCGCCACCGATGCCGCAGCCGCAGCAACCGCGTTGGCAAATGTGGAACGCCTTAATCCGCAACAGCCACAGTTGCCCAAAGCGAAAGCATGGGCGGCAAAAAAATGGCGCGTTCCCCTCGCCGCCAAATCAACACCGAAACCCCATAAAACCGTGTCGGCGCCGATTGCTCCCGCACCGAAACATTCCGGGCGCAATCATCGTTCCCTGCGCTGGGCCCCC
>CAYZQQ010000342.1:0-4294 GCA_964480075.1 uncultured Anaerolineaceae bacterium | reverse complement strand
CGAAGTGGCACAGCAAGCATCATCGCTCAACGACCCCAGTTTCAAATGGGTGGCGCCGGAAAATACCGATGGTGGCGCATATGAAATTTCGGCGCTCATCAGTGCCGATAATGGCAGCAGCGGCAGTTTCCGCGGCAGTGTGCAGGTGGTGGTCGCGTCTGCCACCCCCACCCCGTTGCCCACCCCGACGCCATTGCCGCCAACGCCCACCCCAATTCCGCCCACACCGACCCCCGTGCCGCCCACGCCAAAACCGCAAGCGGCGGCTCCGGCGGCGCCAAAACCGGCGGCAAATAACAGCCCGGCACCGGCAACCAACGTCAATCAACCGTTCGATTACGGCATTCAGGTTGACCCCATGAATGTGCCAAACAACGTTCAACCCGTGGTCAATATGGGCTTCCGGTGGGTAAAATTCCAAATGCCGTGGAAAGACGTGGAATCCAGCCCCGGAAATTATTCGTGGGGCGGTTGGGATAGTCGCATCAATGCGTATGCCGCTGCCGGCATCAAAGTGATGCTCAGCATCCCCAAAGCGCCGGATTGGGCGCGGTCATCTCATGAGGCGGAGGGTCCTCCCGCCGACCCGAACACTTATGCGCAATTTGTGGCGGCGGTGGCGGCGCACTACAAAGGCAAAGTGCAAGCGATTGAAGTATGGAACGAGCAAAATATGGATTACGAATGGGGAAAGGAGCCGCTTGACCCGGTCAGATATATGGCATTGTTAAAAGCTGCTTATGTTGCCATCAAAGCCGCCAATCCCGATATGATTGTCATCAGCGGGGCACCGACCCCCACTGGCGCACCGCCCCCCGCAGCGATGGATGATGTGCAATACCTCAATGCAATGTACGCCAACGGGTTAAAGGATTATTCCGACGCCATCGGCGCGCACCCCAGCGGCTTTGCCAACCCGCCCGACTCCAAACTACCGGAGGGAAACCTGCCCGGCAAAGGCTATGATGACCACCGCAGTTTCTTCTTCCGCGATACAATGGAAACCTACCGCAACATTATGGTGCAGAATGGCGACGGCGGAAAAACAATCTGGCCCACCGAATTTGGCTGGCCCGTGCTGCGCTACGACGACGGTCGCTTCCCCTTTGCGGCGGAAAATTCGCTGGATTCGCAGGCGCAATACACCGTGCGGGCGTATCAAATGATGAAAAGCTGGGGCTGGGTGGGCACCGCATTTTTGTGGAATCTCGATTATAATGTCACCGCCGCTGGCACCGAACTTTCCAACTTCGGTATAATGGGGCAGCCGGCATACGATGCGCTGGCAAATATGCCCAAATAACAGCACAAAGACAGTTTGCAACAAAAGCCTGACGAAAAATAAACTCGTCAGGCTTTTTAGTTGACGTAAATCGTGTTTAATGGTAACATTATGTTATCTTGGGTTGATGTGCAACCGGTAAGGAATGAATTATGCTGCCTATTTTGCAAACATTGCTTCAATATATTGTGAGCACGCTGGCGCGGGTAGTTGGCGTCGCGGTGTTTCTGTTTTTTGTGGCAGTATTATTAATAAAGTTCTTTGGTATAGACTATAAACCATACCTAAACGAGTCCGGTCGCATAGTTAGCGGGGGGCGGGTCGTAGAATTTCAGGAAGCGTTCGAAGGCAACAGCAGCATTCGTGTTTGCGATGTGCAGCGTGTCGATGCTGACGGCGATAGTTTTAAAGAATGGCTTGTCTATTATCAATTTGAAACCAATAATGTCATAACTTGGAAAGACCCGTGTCCCGGTTCGGCGCCGATGGCAGCCGCAATTTACGATAATGACCGCGGTAAACCCGCCATTCTCTTTCCGTATAAATTACAGCCTCCCGACCGAGATTTTTTGGGCGAAGGGAAAATTTCGGTGAGCGCACAGGAAATCGTACCAAATTTCGGGACGGAAACAACAACTCCCATCCCTGAGCTCATTTTTAAAGGCTCCGGCGCAACAAAATATATGACCATCTTTAAATTCCAACAGAACACAGCGGCGTGGGATAGCCCCACCGATGAGGTTCCCCGTTATCAGGTTATCGGTTCGTTTTCCGGCACAGGAAGGGTGACCTATAATGCCGACAACAAAACGGTAGTGGTGTACGACCGGGGACCGTTTGAACGCAGTCAGCTGGCGGTAAAAACTGTATACAAACTGCATGGCGATGGCAATAACCAAACGTATATGGCGGAAATGGGCGCCTCAAGTTTGGCGGCGCCGGTGTTGTCTACTATTGATTTTGGCATTCCGCCCCCCACCGACATAAAGAATGCCGCCTTCCCCGAAAAAATTATGCTGGCTTTTTATCAGGCGCTCACCGGCTCTTCCAAACAAGGGTGGAAACCAGAGGATTTTATCGCCACAGGAAGCGAAGCTGAAGTGCATTTGAACCGGAACGACTATGCTTATTTTGGTTTTAGCGGTAGCGTCAAACCCACAAAATTAACCGTGCGTCAACTAAAATATTATCCCGCCGCCGAGCAAAACCCGGTTTCGGTGACTGTGGAGGGGTATCAACCGCGTCGCGGGCGAGTTGACATTGACGCCATCGCCAATCAGGGGGATGGCCAATCTTTCACAGGGTTAATTTCGTTTGAAATGTGGCTCGTTGAAGGGCAGTGGAAAATCAACAAGCGATTGAAGTGACCGATGTCCGCCCGATTTTCTGAAAGTAACACCCCGCTCATTTTTCTGTCACCCGCCGCCGGCGACGCCGCTATTGCCCGGGCATTGATTGCGTTGGCAAACAATGGCGGCGGCAACATCATCATCGGCGTTTCAAAAACCGAAAAACCCGTCAAGTTTCCCGACCCGCCTGCCACGCGCGACCATTTGTTGCGGGTGGCATTGTTGTGTGACCCGCCGCTCATCATCCCGTCTCCCACCATTCAACAGCACCAAAAACATTCCGTTTTAATGGCGCACATCCCTCCCGATTTACCGCATGTATATAATTTTAAAGGACAATATCTTATTTGGGAAGAAGATAATATTGTGCCGTTGCGCGGGCTGGCGTTGCGTGATTTAATTTTCGCACGGGGCGAAACCGGTTTTGACGCGCAGCGTGCCGCTGCCGCCGACCGGGATGCGCTCAACTGGGAGGCTGTGCAAGCCTATATCAGCGGCACAGAAAGTCTGCAACACCTTTCGCCGGAAGAAGTTTTGCTAAAACGAGGGTGTGCAACCCTAGATGACGGCGTGCTTTACCCAACAAACGCCGGGCTACTGTTGTTTGGACGTGACCCGCAGCGGTGGCTGCCGCAGGCTGAAATAACCGTGGCGCGATATACGGGCATTCAAATGGCAGATACGTTTCTGCGTGCCGATATTCGGGGCACATTGCCCGAGCAAGCCCGGCAAGCCGAAGCCTTTGTGCGCGAGAACATTGGGCATACCGTACAAATGAACGCGCGGTTACAGCGTTCCGAAGCGTACCTGTATCCCCTTTCTGCCGTGCGCGAAGTTATCATCAACGCGCTGGCGCACCGCGATTACAGCATTTCCGGCGACAATATTCGCCTGCTCCTGTTTGCTGACAGGTTGGAATGTTACAGTCCGGGGCGGCTGCCGGGATACATCACTCCGCGAAATATGCTGCAAGAGCGGTTTAGCCGTAATGCCGTCATCGTGCAAGTGTTATACGACATGGGTTTTATTGAGCGGCTGGGGTACGGAATAGACCGCATCGTACGCAGTTTGGCAGAACACGGGTTGCCCGAACCAAAACTGGCAGAAACGTCTGCCGGGTTTAAAATATCGTTGTTCAATCGCGGGACAATCGAAACTGTGGCGGTGGATGCCGTGCGGCAATGGATAGAAATGGGGTTGAACGAGCGGCAAATAAAAGCGTTGGGGTTCGTGGCAGACAAAGGGCGCATCACCAACGCCGAATATCAGACCCTGTGCCCGACGGTTAGCCCGGAAACACTCCGGCGTGACCTCGCCGATTTAGTAGCGCGCGATATTCTATTGCGCATTGGTGAAAAACGCGCCACTTTTTACATTCTGAAATAATATCCCACAATATCGCACAATATCCCACAAAAATTTATATTTTGTGGTAAAATAACCATATTGAATGCGTCGCCGCAATATGGCATCAGCAGTCGAATCGAATTAATGAATATTTGCGATTCTGAATGAATAGATTATTCTATAGGAGAGAATCTGTCGTTTACCGAGGGCATAATGGCAAAAACAATTTTGTATGTCGAAGACAATCCCGATAATCGTCTGCTCATCAAACGCATCTTAAACGCCGAAGGATATCGTATGCTGGAAGCCGCCACAG
>CAYZQQ010000341.1:0-4307 GCA_964480075.1 uncultured Anaerolineaceae bacterium | reverse complement strand
GCGTGGGTCTGCACGAAGGGAGTAAAAGCCGCGCCAAAGCCGAAGCCGACGGATTAACCGTTAAATCGGTGGCAGATGCTGCCGCCGAAGCAGACATCATTATGATTCTGGCGCCCGACACAAAACAGGGAAAAATTTACGAAGAATCCATCAAGAGTAACCTCAAACCGGGCGACACCCTAATGTTCGGGCACGGGTTTAACATTCGCTTTGGGCAGATTATCCCCCCGAAATTTGTGGACGTGAGCATGATTGCTCCCAAAGCGCCGGGGCATCGGGTGCGAGAAGTGTTCGTCGAAGGGATGGGCACCCCGTGTCTGCTGGCTGTGGAGCAAGATTATTCCGGCAAAGCGAAAGAAACTGCACTGGCTTATGGCTGCGCCATCGGTGGCGGACGGGCGGGCATCATCGAAACAACCTTCGCCGAAGAAACCGAAACCGACTTGTTCGGCGAGCAGGCAATTTTGTGCGGCGGCGTATCGCACTTAATGGAAGCCGGGTTCAACACGCTGGTTGAAGCGGGCTACCAGCCGGAAATTGCCTATTTTGAAACCATCCACGAAATGAAACTCATTGTTGACCTGATTTATCAGGGTGGATTGAGTTATATGCGCTATAGCATCAGCGACACCGCCGAGCATGGCGATTACACCGGCGGTCCCAAACTTGTTACCGATGATACCAAAGCGGCGATGAAAAAGATACTGAAAGACATTCAGGATGGCGCTTATGCCGAAGAATGGATGGAAGAAAATGCCACCGGGCGGGCGTGGTTCAACGAACAGCGCAAAGCCGCCCGCACCAGCAACGTTGAGCAGGTGGGCAAACAATTACGCGGTATGATGGAATGGCTCGGCGCAGTGGAAGTGGAAGATTAGTGTTTTACCCCCACCCGTCCCCGCAGGGGACGGGTGGGAGTCAGAAAGGAGAAATCCCATTGGAAAGTGACCTTACGGATTTGAGCGATCTTTGGACGAAAAATTGTTGGCAATATAAAAACTGATTGACGGACGTGTGCTGGGTGAAACGTGAAAAAATGAAACGTTATTTTTCATGCATCACGCATCACGCATCACGCGCCCGTCAATCCCACAAAAAATATGGAGCGACAAAATGGAACCTGACGTACCTGTGCAAAAAGATACCCTGATTATTTTTGATACCACCCTGCGCGACGGCGAACAAAGCCCCGGCGCAACCCTCAATATGGATGAAAAGTTGGAAATCGCCCGCCAATTGTCCCGCCTCGGTGTGGACGTGTGTGAAGCCGGTTTTCCCATCGCCTCCCCCGGTGATTTTGAAGCCGTGCGCCGTATCGCAGAGGAAGTGGGACCCCTCACCGAGGGGCGCAAATCCGGTCAGCCGATGACCATCGCCGGACTGGCGCGCGCTCGCAAAGAGGATATTAAACGGGCGTATGATGCCGTGAAAGCCGCTCCTCGCGGGCGCATCCACACCTTTTTGGCAACCTCCGATATTCACCTGAAACATAAACTGAAAATTGACCGCGAAGAATGCATCGAGCAGGTCATTGCGGCGGTGACATACGCCAAAAGCCTGTGCGACGACATTGAATTTTCGCCGGAAGATGCCGGACGTTCCGACCCCGAATTTCTGACGGTGGTGCTGGGCGAAGCCATCAAAGCGGGCGCAACTACCCTCAATATTCCCGATACAGTGGGTTACACCACCCCGGAAGAATTCGGCTGGCTGATAAACTATCTGATTGAAAATACGTCCGGTGCGGAAAATGTCATCTGGTCCACCCACTGCCACAACGATTTGGGGCTGGCAACATCGAACACGCTGGCAGGCGTGACAAACGGCGCGCGGCAGGTGGAAGTCACCATCAACGGTATCGGCGAGCGCGCGGGCAACACCAGTTTGGAAGAAGTGGTGATGGCAATCGCCACCCGCCCGCAGCAATTTTCCGTCACCACCAACATCGACACCACCCAAATCACCCGCGCCAGCCGTATGGTCAGCGCATACACCGGCATCTCCGTCCAGCCGAATAAAGCCATCGTCGGCGCGAATGCGTTTGCCCACGAAGCCGGTATCCATCAGGATGGGATGCTGAAACATCACAGCACCTACGAAATTATGCGCCCCGAAACGGTCGGGCTGGCAGCCAGTTCACTAGTGATGGGCAAACATTCGGGCAGACACGCTTTTAAAGTGCGATTGGAAGAGTTGGGCTATGCGGATTTGACCAAAGAAGAGTTGAACCAAGCCTTCGACCGCTTCAAACGAATCGCCGACAAAAAGAAGGTGGTCACCGATGCGGATTTAGAAGCTATCATCACCGATGAAATTTACCAGCCGCCGGAGTTCTGGAAGTTAAAATATGTGCAAGTTTCCTGCGGCGACCATACGCGTTCCACCGCCACCATCACATTAATTGACCCCAACGGCGCGGAAATGGAAGATGCCGCCATCGGCACGGGACCCGTGGATGCCGTGTACAAAGCCATCAACCGCATTGTGGGCGAATCGAACACGCTCACCGAGTTTGTGGTGACCGCTGTCACGGAAGGCATCGATTCGTTGGGCGAAGTGACCATCCGCATTCAGCCGGAAAATGGCGGTTCATCCAGCCGCACCAACCCGCAAACGGGCGCACAGCATGCGCGGACATTCAGCGGACATGGCGCCAGCACCGATATTGTGGTTGCCAGCGCCCGCGCGTATATGAGCGCACTCAACAAAATGCTCGCCGCCCGGCAAGAGCAATCGGCGGTAATCGGCGTAGGAAGTAAAGCATAGAGAAGATTTCTCCCTCCCCCCTCAAAGAGGGGGGATTAAGGGGGGAGAAACCAAAAACTGAGGACTCAAAACCAATGACCAGCACCCCTCGCACACTGTTTGAAAAAATCTGGGACAACCATGTGGTTGTTCCGCAAAACGGCAATCCTGCCGTTATTTATATTGATTTGCATTTGGTGCATGAAGTGACCTCGCCGCAAGCCTTCACCGGTTTGTGCGAAAAGGGACTTTCTGTGCGCCGCCCATCGCAGACACTGGCAACGATGGACCATGGTATTCCCACCACCCCGCCCGACGTTCCCATCACCGATTTGCTGGTCATCAACCAGATTTCGCAACTGGAAAAAAATTGCGCCGAATTTGGCATTCCGCTGATGGGCATGGACAGCCCCAATCGCGGTATTGTACACGTGATTGGTCCGGAAATGGGCGCATCACAACCGGGAATGACCATTGTTTGCGGCGATAGCCATACTGCCACCCACGGCGCGTTCGGAGCGCTGGCATTTGGCATTGGCACCAGCGAAGTGGAACACGTGCTGGCGACACAATCGCTATTGCAAACCAAGCCCAAATCGATGGAAATTCGGGTGGATGGCGTGCTCCAGCCCGGTGTCACCGCAAAAGACATCATTTTGGCAATCATTGCCAAAATCGGCATCGGCGGCGGCACGGGGCATGTGGTGGAATATACCGGCAGCGCCATCCGCAGTTTGAATATGGAAGAGCGGATGACCCTCTGCAATATGTCCATTGAAGGCGGCGCGCGCGCCGGCATGGTCGCACCGGATGATACCACCTTTGAATTTCTGGCGAATCGCTCGCTGGCGCCGCAGGGCGCGGCGTGGGATGCGGCAGTCGCCGGATGGCGGCAACTCCGCACCGATGATGGCGCAACCTATGACCACACCGTCACCCTCAATGCCGACGACCTAACGCCGATGATCACCTACGGCACCAACCCCGGCATGGGGATGAGCATCACCGACACCGTTCCCGACCCGATGCAGATTGCCGACGTGAGTGCGCGGCAATCGCTGGAGAAAGCGTTGGGGTATATGGCTTTGCATGCCGGTCAATCACTGCTCGGTCATCCGGTGGAAGTGGTATTTTTGGGCAGTTGCACCAACTCTCGTTTGTACGATTTGCGGCAGGCGGCATCGGTTTTAAAAGGAAGGAAAGTCGCCTCCAATGTGCGGATGCTGGTGGTTCCCGGTTCGCAGCGGGTAAAAAATCAGGCGGAAGCCGAAGGGCTGGACAAAATTTTCACCGCCGCAGGGGCGGAATGGCGCGAAAGCGGGTGCAGTATGTGCATTGCCATGAATGGCGATCAACTTTCGCCGGGGCAATATGCCGTTTCCACCAGCAACCGCAATTTCGAAGGGCGGCAGGGTTCCGGCGGACGAACTTTCCTTGCCAGCCCGCTCACCGCCGCCGCCAGCGCCATTGAAGGCGCGGTTGCAGACGTGCGGAAGATGCTCAATGAATAATGAAAAATTAACAATGAAAAATTGTATCATCTCAATATGTAGGGGCGACCC
>CAYZQQ010000340.1:0-4324 GCA_964480075.1 uncultured Anaerolineaceae bacterium | reverse complement strand
TGGGTATTGCGCCCGCCGCATCCATATTTAAGTAGAATCGAATCGCCGCCAGCTCATCGGCGTGGGCTTTGGCATACGCAGTTGAGCCGAGCAATCCGATTTCCTCAATGCCCCAGAAGGCAAACCGCACCGTGCGGGGCAGGGGACGGGCATATTTCGCCAGCACCCGTGCCGCTTCCAGCGCCGAAACCGTGCCGCTGGCGGGGTCTTCTGCCCCCTGCGCGATGTCGTGTCCGTCGTAATGGCTGCCCGTCATCACAATTTCAGCGGGATGGACATTGCCCGGCAAGTCGCCAATCACGTTCCACGACGTCGCCGGAAACAGGTCATCGGTGGTGGTGATGCGCAGGGTCACTTCGCCGTATTTTTTCATCGTGCGCCGCAGAAAGTCGCTATCTTCTTTGGAAACGGAAATGGCGGGAATTTTGCCCGCCTGCCCTTTATAGCCGATGCCGCCGGTAGCGGGCCCATAAGTCGGATAATGGTTGGCAAAAATGAAGCCTGCCGCTCCGGCGAGTGTGCTGCGCCCATATTTTTCATTGCGATGTACCCATCGGGTGGAATTTTTGGGCGTCACGAAACTGCTGGTCATGACGATGTTTCCCGCAATTTCCGCGGCACGCGCATCAAAGTCAGCGGGCGCGCCGTCGCCCATATCAACCAGTGTGGCATCTACTGTTGCGGGCGGGGAATGGGGCAAGCTGATACAGGGGATATTCTTTTGGATGGGGGTGCTGATTTCCAGCGTCGCCGTGCCGCGCCGCCAGCCCTGATATTCTACCGGCTCCAGATGAACATTTTGCAGCCCGTATTCTCGCATTTTCTGCGCCAGAAATTCGGCGCCTTGTTTTTCGCCGGGCGTGCCGCCGAATCGCGAGCCGAAATCGTCGCACAAAATGGTGAGATTATCCATCACGTCTGTGCCGGTAAAAATATCGCCCACTATCTTTTGGTCAATTTTCAAAAACGAATTTGTTTTTATCATAATTTTTCCTCTCTTGGGTCGCCATTTTTTAAATTTCTAAACATCATTAATGGATTGGTCATCGATGAAATCAATTTATTGCTCCCCGCAGAAAGCATAAATGCCACTCCCGCCAGAATGATTAATCCACCGGCAAATTGAAGCGAACTCAAAAATATGCCGAACAGCGCAAAACTGTAGCTTGCCACAAAAAGTGGTTGGGTGGCGCGGATGATGGAGGCTTGCCCCATGTCCACGGTTTTTAGACCATTGTAATATAACACAAAACTCAGAAACGGACCGAAAAACGAGCCGCCTGCCATCCACGCCAGGGTATGAGCGCTGGGCATGGTTAATTCGCCGGTTAACAGCGCGATGGCGCCCAAAATTACGGTTAGTCCGATGGTGCGGGCTAATCCCAGCACATTCGGCGGCAGATTTTTCACATTCAATTTAGCAATCAAACTGGTAATGGAATTGAAAAAATTGCTAATCAATGCGAAAAGCAATACCAAAAAAATCACCGAGCCGCCATGGTAGGTCATCAATCCTGCGCCCACCACCGCGATTGCCGCACCAAACCATTGCCAGCGGGTCAGACGTTCTTTCAGCAGAAAAACGCCCCATATCAGGCTGAAAATAGTTTCGCTGCGACTGAAAAACGACACTACCGTGGGGTCGCCAAGTTTGATGGCGCTGAAAAAAAAGTAACCGGCGACGCTGCTGGCAATGCCGATGAGCATCAACGGACGCATATACCGGCGAAGTGATGCCATCGGTGTGTGTTTGGTCAGAAGAATGTGAAAGACCAGCCCCCAGAGCGACGCAATGCCGAACCAGATGGGCGTGAAACCGAGTGGCGTCAGTTCTTTTAGCGCCTCTTTGCTGGCAATAAACGTGACGGACACCATCGCCGCGGAGCCCAATGTGAGCAAAATTCCCCTCATTTTTGGCGACATGCAATACCTGAATCCCTTTCGCGGAGATTATAACATGCGCGCGCCGGAAGCGGTAACAACGTATTTCGATATGGTTTCTGTAATAAACAAAGTATTTTTGACAAAAAATATTGAGATGAGTACAATAGAGAAACCAATTCATAGGTAAGGAGAACAATACCATGATTAATATTACCAAAACTGCATCAGACCGATTGCAAGCAATTATGACCGAAAAAGATATTGCCAGCCACGCCCTGCGTGTGTTTGTTTCCGGCGGCGGGTGCTCCGGGTTGAATTACGGCATGACTTTTGCCGAATTGCCGGAAACCACCGACCAGATTTTTGAAGCCGAAGGGTTGAAGGTGGTGGTGGACCCCGCCAGCATTGAATACATTTCCGGGGCAACCATCGATTATGTGGACAGTCTGATGGGTGGCGGATTCCGCATTGAAAACCCAAATGCTGTGCAAACATGTTCCTGCGGCAGTTCCTTCAAAACCGCCGCCGGCGAGCAAGGGCAGGCGTGCAGCTGCTAGCATATCGAGTGTGTGACTTTGTTCGATTACTTTCAGTTGCATATAATTGAAGCGTTGCGAATATCACCGATGAAAAGGGCAAGCGTATACCGTTGCCCTTTTTCTGACTGATATGTCTGCCCCAAAAACCAAGTGCCGGATAACCTCTGGCATTGTTGCTCTTTGTGGCGGCTTAGTGCGCTGAAAAAAATACGCGATTCCGCTGATGTAAAATTGACCGAAAGACACTATACTACCGACGCTGCGAACCGAACACGAGAAATGATTAATTTAGGAGAAATAAACGTATGCGTGTAATGCTGATAAATCCCAAATTCCGGTTGCCGATTGACACCCGTACCTCTCCCCATTTGGGGCTGGCATATCTGGGTGCGGTATCCGAGCAAGCCGGATATGAAACCTTGATATTCGATGCCGATGTGGAAGAAACCTCTGTCACCGAAGCGGTGGAGCAATTTAAACCGGATATTGTGGGCATTACCGCCAACACCCCGCAGGTGATGCAGGCATGGCGTACCGCCCGTGCCATCAAAAGTGTGCTGGATATCCCCGTGGTGCTGGGTGGCCCGCACGTCTCGGTGATGCCCGCCGAAAGCTCCCGCCGTCCCGAAGTGGACATCGTGGTGCGCGGCGAAGGCGAGCCGACGTGGCTCAAACTCTGCGCGATGGTGGAGCGGCTGAAAACCGAAAATCCCAACTTCAGCCCCGCCGAACTGCTTGCCCCCGAAAACCCGGAACTGTCCGGCATCCTCGGTCTCACCTACCACACCACCGACGGCGAAGAACACAGCAACCCCGACCATCCTCCCGTTGCCGACCTGGACACGCTCCCGTGGCCCGCATACCACCTGTTCAAAATGGATCAGTATACCAACCTTCAGCCTGCCACCGACGCCATTGACGGCGCAAAATCATTCTCCATCATGACCTCCCGCGGTTGCCCGTATCGCTGTACTTTCTGCTCTCAGAGCATTATGCCCATCAAATGGCGTGCCCGCTCACCGGAAAATGTGCTGGCGGAATGGAAACATCTGGTGGAAGATTTGGGCGCACAAGAAATCGGCTTGCTGGATGACAGCGCCAATATTGATATGAACCGCATGATGAAAATTTCTGATTTGCTGGTGGAAAATAAACTCAACCATGTGCCGTGGATTTTTGTCAACGGCATCCGCGCCAATCTAGCAACCAAAGAAGTCCTTTCCCACATGAAAGCCGCCGGGCTAAAGCGCACCGCCTTTGGGGTGGAAAGCGGCGACCCGGACGTGTTGCTTTCTATCGATAAGAAAATTGACCACGACACCATCCGCCGGGCTTTCAAAAATGCCAAAGCCGTCGGGCTGGAAACCATCGGCTTTTTCATCATCGGTTTACCCGGCGAAACCGAAGAATCCATGGAAGAAACCATTCGTTTCGCATGTGAAGTGGATCCGCTCATTGCCAATTTTAGCATGATGACCCCGTACCCCGGCACAAAGGTCTATGAAATTGCCAAGCGACAGGGGAAATTGCTGCTCAACAGTTGGGAAGATTACGTCTTTTTTGATGGCCGTGCCCGCTACGAAATGCCCGGCATGTCCGCCGAACTGATTCAGCGGAAATGGAAAGAAGCCTATCGCCGCTTTTACCTGCGCCCGCACCGAATTTTGATGACCCTGATGCGGAAAGATTTCTGGATAAACTGGCGACGCACATTCAAAGTCGCATGGAAAACCATTTTCCCGTCCAAAGAAAAAACTGCTTTGAAAAAAGCTATTCAATCCGAAGCGGGTATTTAGGGGGCGGCATGCGAATTTTGCTGGCAAGTCCGGAATCGGGCGTTTGGAACAGCCGCAAACACATTCACATGGGATTGGGCTATCTGGCGGGGGCGTTGCTGGCGC
>CAYZQQ010000339.1:0-4355 GCA_964480075.1 uncultured Anaerolineaceae bacterium | reverse complement strand
GGTAAGCGTTACATCGGTCTTGATTTTGTTTTTGCTCCCTTTGGGACGACCGGGTCAGCGCCTTGCGTTTCGTGGCAGGTTTTGCACGACGATGCTGAGGACCCGCACTGGGCATCAGCAGATTGCGGCAATATAAAAATAATGCCTGCAATCAACAAAAGAATGGCAGCAGTTGACAAAAGAAATATGTTCCGTGTTTTCATTCTATCTCCCTTTACTTATTTTTGTGCAGCAGTTGACATCATATATCTTTGATGCATCAAAATACGGTTTTTTATGGAAAACATAATATCCAGAGCGCTCAAAACCTGCGCATCCGCCAGCGAGTAAAACACAAATTGCCCTTCTCGGTCGGCAGACACCAACGATTGCTCGCGCAAAATTTTGAGGTGGCGAGAAATAGTTGTTTGCGGTGCGCCAATACTTCGGGCGAGTTGATTTACATTTTTAGGTCCATCGCTCAACTCATACAGCAACGCAATGCGGGTGGGGTCAGCCAGCGCTTGACATATTGTGGCATGTATTTCTCGTAATTCCTGCGAATCGGGTCGCTTCATCGTTGCACTTCGGTATACATTATATGCGCATATCCATATATATTACCACCCGAATTATACACCCTGTGAATATTATTCACCCATTATAAGGGGGAATGAATGCTCCCCGCAGCTTGCTGCGGGGTATCAAATTGTCATTCCGGAATTTTTCGGAGAAAATATCCGGAATCCATTTTCTGGATTCCCGCCTGCACGGGAATGACATTCGTGGCAAGCCACGGGGAATTAAACCCCCCACCCCATTAAAAAAGAGTGACTAATTTTCGCTCTTTTGAAAAATTTGACGTTTCGAATATCCATAGCAATCGTGTGCAGAAACAAAATTCGCCGGTTAAAAAATTATTCCCCACGGCTGGAACGTTATTTTTAACCCAATATTAACCTCTGACAACCGCCGTGTTCACGTTGAGCTGATATTATTTGAGCATAAAGGTAATCAAACACACGTGGTTGCGGAGACCACGATAATTAACCACAAGGAGGGTTATTATGAAAACCGCGAGAACGTTAAGTTGGGTTGTAGCATTGTTTGGATTGTGGGAAGTGATAGCGCCGTTTTTGCTGGGCTACTCAGCAGTGGGAGCCGCGCTGTGGGATGCGATTATCATCGGTGTGGTGCTGATTGTGCTGGCAGGCTGGGCAGCGCTGGTGGATCAGGAAGGCACCATCAAGTCATTGAGTTGGGTTAACGCAGTGCTTGGCTTGTGGCTCATCATCGCGCCGTTCATTCTGACCTACAGTGGCACAGCCGCCGCAATGTGGAATGACATTGTTGTGGGTTTGGTAGTAGCCGTATTGGCAGCTTGGGCGGCTTTATCGCTGGGGCGCTCACAGACGATGAGTCACGGTCAAGGACATCCGGCATAAACATCACTTCTTCCCTCTTGTGCCTGTGACAGTGATGTCACGGGAACCAAAACGCCCCGATTGGAGTGGGTATTCTCCAATCGGGGCGTCAATGGTTTAAAAGAAATTATTCCTTTTCCATTGGAGTGAACCAGTACCCTTCGCCGCGAGCGGTGTGCAAAAAGCGTGGATGCGTGGGGTCCGGTTCTAGTTTACCGCGCAACCGGTGAATGTATACCTTCAAATAATCGGTGCTCTCAATGGCGTAATGCCCCCATACTTTCCCCAGCAGGGTATCGGCGGTAACCACCCATCCGGCATTTTGAGCCAGCACTTCCAACAGCCGAAACTCGGTGTCAGTGAGCGAAATAAATTCGCCCCGGCTCGTAACCTGATGCAATTGAAAATCAATGTGCAGACCCTCAAACTGATACGGTTTGGAAACCTCACGGGTAAGGGTGCCTTCGGTGCGCCGCAATACCGAGCGGATGCGCGCCAGTAATTCCAAATGCCCAAACGGTTTGACAATATAATCATCGGCGCCCAGTTCCAGCCCGTGAACTTTTGCCAGTTCATCATCTTCAACCGTTAAAATAATTACGGGAACTGCCGAGAATAAACGAATTTCCTTCAGCACATCGAACCCGGACATATCAGGCATTTGCAGGTCGAGCAGCACCAAGTCCGGTTGTGCGGTATCAATGGCAAGTAAGCCTTTTTCGCCATTATTTACTTCGATAACCTGCCATTCAGATTCCTGAAGGGTGATGGTTAACCGCACCGCCTTTGTTACATCCGGTTCATCATCAATTATCAGGATTTTTTTATTCGCTTTCTGCATCATTTACAAATGTCTCCTCTTCGGCAATGGGCAGGGTGAAACAAAACCGACTGTCTCCTGTCGCACTATCACCGACCCAGATTTCTCCGCCCGATTGTGTCACTAATTCACGGCAGATAAATAATCCCAACCCAACTCCCGCCAGCGCTTTGTCTGTGTTGGTGGTATAAAATTTGTCAAAAATCAAAGCGCGATGTTCAACCGGCACGCCATCTCCGGCATCAGAAACACAAACGTGTATCATGGTGTCAGATTGCGCTACCGAAATTTCTATCTCGCTGTCCGGTGGCGAAAATTTGGTTGCGTTCTGAATGAGGTTGGATAGCACATGCTCGGCACGACGCGGTTCAACCCACGCATACGGCAGCCCATCGGCGATGGTGGTGGTGCAATGCTGGCTCTTTTTTGCCAGCAATGGGCGTTGACCTTCGGCGACCGTATGCACCAGCGCGGCAATATCGACCGGGCGCGGATGAAACGTGATGGCTCCGGCTTCCAGCCGTGAGCTTTCCAACAAATCTCGGATAATGTTTTCGAGCCGGTTAAGATTGTTGGCGATGGTATCGGTAATTTCAACCCGGGTTTCCGGGGGAAGGTTGGGCAATTGTGGCAGTGACGGCGCCAGCATTTTTAACACGGCAAGCGGCGTTTTTAGTTCGTGCCCAATAGCAGAAAAAAACGTGGCTTGCATGGCATGAAATTTCTCCAACTGTTGCACGTGCGCCTGCTCTCTGGAAAAGATACGGGCATTACGCACCGCCAATCCGGCTTCCAATGCCAACGATTTCAAAAATGTTTCCTCATCATCCGTAAGCGAGCGACGGGTGTGCTGACCGATTAACATTGCCCCCACCACATCTTCATCAGATTGTAACATAATGCCAATTAAACATGCGATTGCTTCGTGGATAAAGATTGGCGGCATAGGAATATCACATTCCTGCCCGACGGAAAACAGGGGACCGGGGGCGGTTTGAAGCCAGTCAGCATCGGGGATAATGGTATCTACCGGAAAATTTTCGTGGGTAGACGCGGCGATGCGCCACTGTCCCGGCTCACTCCAGCGAGGCAGCATCACCATACTGAATGCAATATTGGGTAGAACGTGTGCGCTTTCCAACACGACCGTGAGCGTATCTTTCAAATTGAGTTTAGTTTCGCCCAACCGCACAAAAATAGCGTTGAGCGCTGCCATCCGTTCAGCGGCGTAGTTCGCTTTTTCGCGGTCGGCTTCTTGCTGCCGGAGCAATTCGCCAAAAAGCACGGCAATGCCACCCACCAGCAGCGACAACACAAATTTGCTGACGGCAATGTATGCCACAAATGACAATGCTTCTCCCGGCTGCCCCATCGATGTGACCGCCAATTGGAGTGCCGCCAAAATCAAAATAACGCCGGCAGCCGGTTGCCAGCGTAATGTCAGGGCAGCTTCGGCGATAACCTGCATAAACAGAATGAAGAAGAAACTCCCAACGCCGCCGGTAGTTATCGTAGCACCCACCGCAATAACGGTATCGCCCAGCAAAAGCCATCCCACCCGATTGATGCGCAACGGTTTTTTATACCATAGCCACAGCGACACAGGGATATTATAGAGAATGAGCAATATCACCGCGGTGACCGTCGGTATAAGTGTAATGCCGAATTGCAAGCTGCCAAACAAAGACGGAACGCCGGTGAACACCAACACCACCCAGCGCAACAATACAAAAAAGCGGTCAATGTGGCGGGCGGGAACAGTCTCTACCCAATGCGGGAAGTTGCCGGGTACTTGTTTCCCGATGGTGTTAAAGAGCTTTGGCGTTTCGAGTTGAGGCATATCATTCGCTCATATCGTTAATCTGCAACCGGTTATTGTGAGTTGGAAAAATAAATTGATATTCCACACGCCTCCGATTTTCCCCATCTCCAAAAAATCATGTGGTCATATCACACGAGATGAGAATAGATTACTCGTTTATGGGGTATTCGTCAACTGTTTTTTCTATTTGGGTGCGTTTTATTTTCGGGTCAACCGGAATTTAGGGGGTAGTTGTAACGTTGTCCTTGCAAGGCGCGTTTTTTGTGTAGCAGCAATCGCTGTTTGCGATATGTGATTGCTTCGCTTCACT
>CAYZQQ010000338.1:0-4359 GCA_964480075.1 uncultured Anaerolineaceae bacterium | reverse complement strand
ATTCAAAAAATCAGCGTGGGAAGCTGTGGGCGGCTATCCCGAATGGCTCGATTATTGCGAAGATTTGATTTTCGACTTGAATTTAAAAGACACTGCCGGCAAGTTTGAGTTTGTACCCCATGCCATCGCCCACTTTAAACCCCGAACTACCCTGCGCAGTTTTTTCAAACAATATTATTTGTACGCTCGCGGCGACGGTAAAGCCGATTTATGGCGCAAACGCCACGCCATTCGCTACGGGGCATATTTGGGCGGCGTGCCACTGTTGGGCTGGTTTCTTTTTAGTGGGTTTCATTTTTGGGCAATCTCAGCCGGGGTGACCGGGGCGGCGGCAATGTTTTTTCCCGCGTATCGGCGCTGGCAGCGAGCTGGAACTTCGCTCACGTTCTCCCAAAAAATTCAAACCGCACTGTGGATTCCCGTCATTCGCATCACCGGCGACATCGCTAAAATGGTCGGCTATCCGGTGGGATGCGGGTGGCGATTGCAGCATATACGCACAGATTCTCGGTTGCGGTGGCGACAAAAATAGCCCCAACTCGCCATTGGCGTGAGACAAAAAGTGCAGTATAATTGAAACAATCTTGCTCGAAGGGGATGTAATTTCGGTGATTGGAACGATTCTCAGCAACCGCTACCGCCTTTTGCGTGATTTGGGCAGCGGCGGAATGGCAAAAGTTTATTTGGCAGAAGACATCAACGAAAATCGGTTGGTCGCCGTAAAAGTGCTGCACGCCCAATTCGGCGAAGATTTGGCGTATCTGCAACGGTTCAAGCGCGAAGCGAAACTTGCCAGCATGTTGGACAATCCCCACGTTGTAAAAGTTTTAGATTATGGGTCCAGCCGTGATACCCATTTTTTGGTGATGGACTATGTGCAGGGGAAAAATCTGCGCGAAAAATTGGACGAGCAGGGGGCGGTCATTTGGCAGGACGCCCTGCACATCATTGACCAAGTGTGCGCCGCGCTGGAAAACGCCCGCAAACACAATGTAGTTCACCGCGATATAAAACCGCAAAATATTATGCTCGCCGATGACGGGCAAGTAAAAGTGCTTGATTTTGGCATTGCCCGCGCCCGGTTGCTGCCGTCGCTCACCCAGTCCGGATTTGTTGGCTCACCCTATTATATCGCCCCGGAGCAAGCTATGGGGGAGGATGTGGACATTCGCTCCGATTTATATTCCTCCGGTATCGTGTTGTACGAATTGCTGACCGGACACGTACCCTTCGATTCAAAAAGCCCGTGGTCAATTATCAGCAAACACATCGTCAGTGAATTTCCGGCGATGAACACAGACAGCGTTGACCTTCCCCCGGCGGTAGAGCTTTTGCTGAAACAACTGGTTGCCAAACGTCCCGATGACCGCTTTCAAACCCCCGCGGAAGTGCGGCAAGCCATCGCCGATATACTTGCCGGGCATGATATTTCGGTGCGTTCTCCGGCTGCGGCAGAAAAAACGGTCACACCCTCGTTGGTTGACAGCTTATTTTTCCGCGCCGTAACTGCCATTGAAGCCGAAGAATGGCAGCAAGCCGTCAATAATTTGACACAAGTATTAAATTTAAAGCCCGATTATCCCGAAGCAAGCGAAAAGTTGGCGTTTGCCGGAACACAAGCCCGACTCGCCGCACTGTATCAAGCCGCAACCCGGGCGATGGAAAATGCTCGCTGGCAGGAAGCTGTTGATGAGCTGACTGAAATTCTGGAAACAGATAGCGATTATAAAGATAGCTCATCGTTGCTGGCGCACGCAACCTATGCGCTGGAACACCCGGAAGAGAATCTGCCGCAAAATGACCCTGCCGCCGACACCGAAAATACTACCGTTCCGTCGCCACTCAGAAAACGGCTCAATATTCCCGTGCCGTGGGTCGCCGGAACACTGGCTGTCGTTTTGGTTATTGTCATGGCGATGATTGCCGTATCAAAAAACGGCGCAACCGTCTCTGGGACACCCACGCCATCACCCGCAGAGTTGCTCATTCAAGCGCAATCGACATTTAATAACAATGATACTGCCGGTGCGATGGTGCTGGTAGACCAGATATTGTCAACCAATCCTAATAACGATGCGGCGCAATCTTTAAAAGATAAAATTACGGTCACCGAACAACACCAGCGACAACTTTCGCAGGCAACGGACGCCATCGCCGCAAAAAAATGGTCGGATGCCATAAACTTGCTGTCTCCGCTCTTTGATGAAACCACCTTCCAACCCGATACCGTTGCCTCCCTGCTGTGCGATTCATATTATAATCGCGGCGAAGAACGCCTGTCTCACACCACGTCACCCGAAGATACCGCCACGGTGCAAGCTGCGCTCGCCGATTTTGAAGCCGGGCAAGCGGTCTGCGCTGACCGAAATGATTTGACCACGGCGATTTCTCAGGCGCAGCAGTTTATCGCCGCCCAGAAAAACAGTTCCTCTCCCAAAATGTTAATTACTGCGTTGTCACCCATCGTAAAGACCGAACCGGCATATGCGCGCGGGCAAGCTTCCGTCGCACTGTATAACGCCTATTTGCAATATGGCACAAATTTGCAAGCAGCCGGAGATTTACAAGCCGCGCTCGATGCGTTTAGCGCCGCGCTCAATTTAAATTTAGACGATATTTCGGCAGCAAAAGAAAAACAATCGGCGGTATTGCGTGCAATTGCGCAACAGCCGCCAACGCCCACAGCCGTCGCCATCGTTACCAACGTTCCCCCCGCAAAACCACAGCCGCAGACGCCCACACCAAAAACGCTCCCACTGAAATATGCCGCACCGCACCTAATTTCGCCAGAACCGGAAATGGTATTTTCCGGGCAATATGATGAAATTGTGCTGAAATGGGAACCGGTCGGCGAGTTGGCTGATAATGAATTTTACGATGTGACCATTCGCTATTTTATAGGCGATGAGCCGCGGTATTGGGGCAGCGGGCTGATAAAAGACACCACGTGGAAAGTGCCGCTTGAAGCCGGATATGGGCAAGCCGGAAAAGATGAATTTTGGTGGTGGGTTACGGTCAGAGAGGGGGGAACCGCCAAAAACGGCAACCCCGACACACCGATTAGCCCCTCCAGCGAAGAGCGTATTTTCTATTGGAAACCATAATCGAGAATCTGTCACAGCACTGGAGAATACTATGCCGTTGAAACCGGGATTAACCGCGACTCTATCTGAAAAAGTAGTTTTGGAAACAACTGCCAGCGCGGTGGGGAGCGGGCTTGTGCCCGTTTTTTCGACGCCGGAATTGGCGCGTCTAATTGAACAAGCCGCTGTAACCGCACTGACGGACACGCTGGATAACACGGAAACCACCGTGGGTACCAATTTGAATTTCGACCATTTAGCGGCCACACCCGTCGGAATGACCGTGTATGCCACCGCGACTCTGCAAAAAGTCACCGGTCGGCAGTTGATATTTGATGTTTCTGCGCGCGATGATGTGGAACCAATTGCTCGCGGGACGCATACTCGTTTTGTAGTGAACAAAGCCCGCTTTATGGAAAAGGCACAAAAAAAAGCCACCCGGATAAAATAGGTGGCTTCTGTAACTCGTTATGCAACCATCGGCGGCGACCAATACCGCACGGCGCGCCAACCCCGCTCATTGGAAAATATTACCTCCAACCGACTGCCATCGTGCAATTCCACCAGCAGGTGAGTTTCCGTTTCTTCTTTCCACTGCCTGCCCACCGAAATGACAGAAAACAATTTGTTGCGCCACATAATTTTCCGGGGAATCAACATTTCGCCGCGCATACCGCCTTCCACAAATATTGTGTTGTTCAACCATTCACTATTCGGCATAAGTTCCTTCTCGTTCCAAAATTGTATCGTGTAAAAATTGCAGGGCGGCTGCCACCGAATGGTTCTTGTTTTCGGCGCGCGTACCCTGCCAAATGTGTTTTTGCCACTGAACCGTACCCTCATACGCCAATCCGATATACGTTAATCCCACCGGTTTGCCCGGCATGCCGCCGCCGGGTCCGGCAATACCGGTGATGGACAACGCATAATCGCTTTTTAGCGCGGTGCGCACCCCGGTTGCCATTTGCTCCGCCACTTCATTGCTCACCGCACCAAACGTAACCAGCGTTTCATGGTCAACGCCCAACAGCCACTCTTTCGCTTTATAGGAATACGCCACCACACCGCCCCGAAAAAATACCGAACTGCCCGGAACATCGGTGATGCGATGCCCCAGCAATCCCCCGGTGCAAGATTCGGCGATAGCCAGTTGCAGTTTGTAGCGCGTCAATAGTGCGGCAACGCGAACTTCAATGGATGTGTCTGTCATAAATTGGATGTTCCTTTCCGTAAAAATAAACAAGCCGGCAAAAGAGCCAGCTTGTATTATAGTCAG
>CAYZQQ010000337.1:0-4360 GCA_964480075.1 uncultured Anaerolineaceae bacterium | reverse complement strand
GATTGCACGCATCCACCCAAAAATCGAACCAAATAAAAAATGTGGTATAATTATGGTGTTTGATGATGTACCGGAGGTTTGTGTGTGCCGCTGACAACTTCATTTTTCAATCGACCAACTCTGACCGTTGCCCGCGATTTACTGGGGAAAACGTTGGTGCGCCGGTGGAACGGCGTTGAACTGCGCGGCAAAATTGTGGAGTTGGAAGCGTATATCGGAGAAGCCGATACTGCCTGCCACTGCTCAAAAGGGCGCACTCCGCGCACCGAGGTGATGTTCGGCGCGGCGGGGCACGCATATATTTATTTTGTGTACGGCATGCACTATATGCTCAATGTCGTCACCGAAGATATTGATTTTCCCGCAGCGATTCTCATCCGGGCAATTGAACCACTCGCCGGACAGCAGCAAATGGCGGCATTGCGGGGCAATGCGGCGCGAAATTTAACCAACGGTCCGGCACGATTGTGTCAGGCGATGGCAATTACCAAACAGCTCAATGGTTTAAATCTGACAGTGGGTGAACAATTGTGGCTGGATAATGTTCCCGCCGTGCCCGGTGGAACTGTCACGCGCGGCAAACGCATCGGCATTGGATATGCCGCCCCCGCCGACCAATCGGCGGCATGGCGTTTTTGGATAACCGGAAATCCATTTTTATCCCGAAAATAGTATCTGGGGAGGAATGATGAATTATTTTGATATGTTACTTATTTTGTTCTTATTTGTGGGAATGGTACTCGGCGCGGTACGGGGATTTGTCCGGCAGTTTTTCGGATTACTCAGTGTGTGGCTGGCGATTGTCATTGATTTGTGGCTCTATCGCCCCTTTAGCGACCTAATTTTAAGAGGCTCATTTCCCGACGCTTCCGGGGCGGTTATGGACAGTTTCGCGTTTATTATTCTGATAGTGGTGCTGGCGGTACTGCTCAATCTTGTTTTTATTTTCACCAGCACATCCCCTGAAGAACGTCGCAAACGGAGTAAACGCGATTTGAACCAGATGCTCGATGATGCAAACAAAAATTATGGCGGTTCAATCTTTAAGGCGCTGAGCGGCGCCATCATGGGCATTATTGTTGCCGCATTTTGGATTAGTGTCGCCGTAACCATTCTGCAATATCTTTCCAGCGCAGGTGGTATCGCGACGACAGTTAGCGCAAACATAGCATCATCACAATTGGTTCCCTTTTTTAAAGTTAGCATGTTACTTATCTTTGAAAGTGTAAAATTTTTTACTCCCGGTCAAGTAATGCCGGCAATTTTCAGCGCAATCGCGTAAATCAATGAATCAAAAATATCTTCAAACATTAGAATACCATAAAATTTTACAACAGTTGGCAGGGTACACCGCCTTTTCTGCGAGTGCTGAACTCGTCCATACATTGGAACCATCTCCATTTTTTGCCGAAGCCAATGCCCTGCAAACCGAAACCACCGAAGCCCGCCACCTGCTGTCCGTTCAGCCCGAAACCGGCGTGGGGGGCGCATCCGATGTGCGTCCGCAGTTGATGCGCGCCCAGCGTGGCATAATCCTTGCCCCCACCGACCTGCTGGCACTGGCGCGCACAATGACGGTGGCGCGAGAACTGCGCCGCAAAATTACCCGCATAGAAAATCGCTATCCCGTACTGGCGGATATCGCCTTCCGGTTGGAAGAAAATATCGGCATGGTAAACCGCATCAATCAATGTGTTGATGATGGCGGCACAATAAAAAATACCGCCAGCGCCGAACTCGCCCGCATTCGCCGCGAAATCGACATCGCCCACGGACGGTTGCAGGATAAAATGCGGCGGCTCGCCGCATCCGAAAACGTGCGAAAATATTTGCAAGAAGGGTTCGTCACCCAGCGGGACGGGCGATATGTGCTGCCGCTGAAAACCGATTTTAAGGGGCGAGTGAAGGGAATTGTACACGACCAAAGCGCCAGCGGGGCGACTATTTTTGTTGAACCCATCGCTGTAGTGGCATTGAATAATGCATGGAAATCTCTGCAAATTGAAGAAACGCAAGAAATCAATCGCATTTTAGCAAATTTAACGCAGATGGTGGCGGAACGGAGCAAATTCATCGCCGCCACAGTGCAAGCGCTGGCGGAACTTGATGTGATTTTCGCCAAAGCCCGGTATGCCGAAGCGATGGCTGCCACCGCACCCATATTGCAAAATTGGGACACCCTTCCCGCCACTGCGCCGCGCCTTAACCTGCGTGCCGCCCGCCACCCGCTGTTGCCCGCCGAATCCGTTGTGCCGATTGACCTGTTTCTGTCGCCCGAAACGAGTATGCTGGTCATCACCGGACCAAACACCGGCGGGAAAACTGTCAGCCTAAAAACCGTCGGATTGCTCACGCTGATGGCGCAATCGGGCTTGCACATTCCCGCCGATGACGAATCGCAATTGGTGGTGTTCGATGCAATTTTTGCCGATATTGGCGACGAACAATCGCTGGAACAGAGTCTATCCACATTTTCCGCGCATATGACCAATATCGTGTCTATTTTGAAGCACAGCACGCCCCAATCGCTGGTCATTTTTGATGAACTCGGTGCGGGAACCGACCCCATCGAAGGGGAAGCATTGGCGCACGCCATACTGACCCGCCTGCTGGCAAACCGCATTTCGACACTGGTAGCTACCCATTACGCCGAATTGAAGGCATTTGCATACACCACCCCGGGTGTACAAAATGCTAGCATGGCTTTTAATGTAGAAACGCTATCACCGACATTTCAATTGCAAATCGGCGTGCCGGGCAATTCCAACGCCTTCGCCATTGCAAAACGGCTGGGGCTGCCCGATGATATTTTGCAGCGGGCGCAATCGCTGGTGGATGAAGAAACGCGCGAGACCGAATCGATGCTGGCACAAATTAAAACCGATTTGGAAGCGGCGCGGATGGAACGTCTGCGGGTGGAAGAAGAACGCGCCGAAGCGGAGTATTATCGGCAAAAAATGGAAGCACGGCTGGCAAATGTGGATGAAGAAGGCAAGCAAATTCTCCACCGCACCCGCCGCGAAGCTCAAAAAGAGCTGGATGCCACCCGCGCAAAACTTCGCGCGTTGCGTCACGATGCGCGCAAAGCGTTGGCTGCCGCCAAATCGGGTGACTCTTCCGGCGGGAAAACCCCCGACAGAATTTTAAAAAGCCTGCAAGCCAAACTGGAAACAATGGAAACCACTTTAAAATCGCCTGCCGCACCGACTCCCGCCGCACCATTAAAACCACTCAAAGTGGGGCAGAAAGTGGAAATTCCGCATTTGAACGCCAAAGGGGTTATCACCGCGCTGAACAAAGATGAAGTGGAAGTGCAACTCGGCACGTTCCGCACCACTTTAAAGCGAAACCGGTTGCAATCCGCCGACACCACCGGCGCATCTGTCTCTCCAAAACCCACACTCGTCATCAAACCGCGCCGCAGCAGCGTCGTTGATTCGCCGGGCATTGAACTCGATTTGCGGGGACAAACCACCGATGAAGCGTTACATGTGCTCGACAGCTATCTTGACCAAGCCTATTTGGCTGGATTGCCGTTTGTTCAATTGATTCACGGGAAGGGGTCGGGTGCGCTGCGAACCGCCGTGCGCGACGCCCTAAAAATCCACCCGCTGGTATCGTCATATCGTGGCGGCAGGCAGGGCGAAGGCGGCGAGGGCGTCACCGTGGCAAAATTAGCCGTGGATTAGCGGGCAGTTTTTAGTTTTTAGGTTCTGTTGACGTTTTTGAAATATGCGTGAAAATTACACGATTCTATTGCAAAATTATAGAAATGTCATTCCCGCGAAAGCGGCAATCCATAGTTTGTCGCCGTGGATACCGGATATTCTCCTGCGGGTAATTCCGGTCTGACATTGGCGGATAATTGAATTGCATAAGGTTTATCCGCTCACTCTATAAAATATAGTCCACAGATGAACACAGATACACACTGATTCTCTTCTGTGTACTGAAAACCGACACCTAAAAACGAACAACCACTGGAGTCTCAATATGAAAGTACGATTGGCAATATGGATGGTGATGATTGTCGGTGGGTTGGCACTGGGATTATACTTGGATTGGATTTGGTTCCGGAACTGGTTTATGGAGCCGCTTTTCCATTTTGCCACACTGGTAGCGGGCGCATTTTTATTGCGATTCGTGTTGCGCGCCAGTCGCCATACCGGACGGGTATTGGCTCAATTGGGACGAGCGGGTGAGAATGTGCCGCGCATGGAACCCAACAAATTGGTAAAAACCGATATTTACGCCCACTGCGCCACCCCATGCATCTGGGGCTGCTGTTTTTCCCGCTCGCCATCGCGCTCATCGTCGGGTCGCCCGGGTTCATTCTGATTGTCGCCCCGCTGGAAATGCT
>CAYZQQ010000336.1:0-4362 GCA_964480075.1 uncultured Anaerolineaceae bacterium | reverse complement strand
GGGTAAGTTTGGAAATAGGCGGCAGTACACCGAATGCATCGGCGGTGAGGAATATCACGGTTTTGGGGTGTCCGCTCATCCCGTCGGTATCAGCGTTAGAAATGCGAGAGATGGGATATGCGCCGCGGGTGTTTTCGGTGAGCGAATCGTCATCCAAATCTATGTGTCGATTGATGGTATTGACCATCACGTTCTCCAGCACGGTCCCGAATTTTCGGGTTGTGTCGTAAATTTCGGGTTCCGCTTCCGGCGACAGCCGAATCATCTTCGCGTAACAGCCGCCCTCAAAATTGAATACCCCTTTGTCGCTCCAGCCATGTTCGTCATCACCGATGAGGGTGCGGGTCGGGTCGGCAGAGAGGGTGGTTTTTCCGGTGCCGCTCAGTCCAAAAAAGAGAGCCGTCTCGCCACTTTTGCTATAATTGGCGGAGCAATGCATGGGCAGCACATTTTGAAACGGAAGAAGGTAGTTCATCACAGTGAAGGCGGATTTTTTAATTTCGCCGGCATAGCTGGTACCGCCGATGAGAACGAGCTTCTTTTTAAAGTTCACCAAAATAAATGCTTCTGAGTTGGTACCATCTACATCGCGGTTGGCATGAAACTGCGGCGCATCGATAATGGTAAATTCCGGTACATGGTTGGCGAGTTCTGCGGTGGTGGGATTGATGAACATGTTGCGCGTAAACAAGCTGTGCCATGCGTATTGGGTGATAACGCGAATGGGCAAGCGGTAATCCGGGTCTGCGCCAACGAACACATCTTGCACATACACGTCTTTCAATTGCAAAAATGCCGCCAATCGCCGGTGCAGCTCATCAAACCGTTCCGGCGAAAAGGGACGGTTCACATCGCCCCACCAAATGTGAGTTTCAGATGACGGTTCTTTTACCAGAAACTTATCGTTGGGTGAGCGTCCGGTATGGTGTCCGGTACGCACCACCAATGGACCCAAATGGGACACGATACCTTCGCGGCGGCGGATGATTTCTTCGTATAGCGCCGCCGTGGGCAGGTTCCAATAAACATCATTAACGTTGGTGATGCCGTGCGCTTCTAGCCCGATGGGGCTGTGCTGTTCTCCAAAATGTTCTCGCATGGGTAACTCCTTTTTTGTGAAAGGGGGTGACAATTGCACATTTGGTGATTGAAACAAGTTCAATCGTCAAATATATTATCATTCGATCCGAGCGAATCGTTCTTCCAATGTTTCTAAAACAATGGCGGCTTCTACCAGTTTGTCGAGCGGATTTTGCGGTCCGCGGAAATAGCGATAATCACATGGCATTATGTCGAGTGCGTCAATTAATCGGCGGTGATTTTTGGTGATGCTGTGGGGGTTGACGGCATACCATAGCGAGATCTCTTCCAATCCGGCATCATGGATGTTCACTTTGCGCACGGTGTAATCGAGCGCTGCCGCCCATATTGCCGCAACCGCCGGGGAATCGGTATGGGGTAACGGGTTACGCCCGATAGCAACTTGAAAATCGACCCACATTTGCAGCGCCGCACCGGTAACCAAGAGCGGCGCATGGTGTTCCGGCATAGTTTTGGTGAGGGTTTGCTCAATCAAATCTAACCCACTGCTGAAGATGGCTTCAAAGCGTTCTGCCAGCACGCGGTCCTGCTCTAAATACATAAAATTCCCCAACGCTTGCCGCATAGCTTCGTAATCACCGAGCCGAATATAGGCTTGCGCGATAAACAAAAAATAATCCGCACGGGTATTGTCTAAAGCAATCGCCGCCTGAAAGGCGTCAATTGCTTCATCTACTTCCCATGCTTGCAAATGGGTTAATCCGATTTCACACAGATGAACTGCGCGAGATTCGGTAATTGGGGGATTGGTACTCATAAGATTTGTAAAGAAATCCCATAATCAGGAATAAAGATGATGGCATCTTTGATGTGCTGGTATGAGATTTTATAAAAATGATACAGATTGAATGAATTCTTGAAGCAGGCGCGAATTATAGTTATGCATCTGCGGGAACGGGAACGCCATCTGCCAACGACTGATTGACATGTTCCAGCGGAATGATGTTCTCTTCTTCCAAAAGCCGGGTCAACGCTGCCGCCGAAACTTCCAGCATCGACTCATCGGGTTCACGGGTGGTCAATTTTTGCAGCCATAAACCGGGGGCGATGAGCAACTTCATAATTGGATTTTCCATGTGTGCCGCACTGTATTTCAAAAATTCATAAGCTATTCCGGCAATAACCGGAATGAGCAATATCCGCGAAACAATGCGTATCCATAGAGCAGGGGTTCCCAGCAGCACAAACACAAAAATGGAAATGACCATCACAATCAGCAAAAATGCCGTGCCGCACCGCGGATGAACGATGGTATTTTTTGCCATCTCTGAAGGGATGAGTTTTCCACCGTTTTCGTAGGTGTTAATCGCTTTGTGTTCTGCGCCGTGATACCCAAATACGCGCTTGATGTCAGGCATAAAACCGATGAGCCATACGTATCCAATAAACATCGCCAGCCGGATAATTCCTTCCAGTACATTGCTCATCACGCCCTGTCCCATAAACTGTTCTGCCCAACCGATAATGAGCAACGGCACGACGAAAAAAATTCCCACTGCCAGCAATAACGATACCGCTACCGTTCCCCATGCGACGGGTCCCTTAAATTCCACATCTTCTTCACCCATTGCCACATCTGCAGAGAACATCAGAGTTCGCATGCCAAGCCCCAGCGCATCCCACAGCAGCGTAATTCCGCGCAAAAAAGGGACTTTGTTAATAAAACTTCCGTAAATGCGGGGGTCAAGCGCTTCACTGTGAACGTGGATGTTCCCATCGGGCTGTCGTACCGCCACAGTCATCCGTTTTGAACCGCGCATCATCACCCCTTCGATGACCGCTTGCCCGCCGTAATTAAATGGTTTTGCCATATATCGCCTCAATCTATAAAAATAGTGTTTAAATTCTACACCGAAGGCAGGTGTGTGTCAAAGCATTCCAAACGCGGCGAGACAAAATTATCATTATGGAGCGGTATCCTTGTTGCCCAACCTTAAAAAATATCTAATTTTATATTGTTTTCTAACTAATCCTTGACAATTAAATATTTTCGACTATACTGAAATCATCTTCCAAGTTTCCAACGTACTCGACACAGGATGGTCTTTTATAATTGGCTCAATAGCCATAAGTGGGAAATCGTATGCAGGATGCATTCGCTCCGCACATTTCATTAAACAGCACACTCCGGTTGCATCCGCTTTCTCGGCAGGTAGAAAATGGTGTTGCCATAGTTGGACGGAATGGACAGTTTTTGGAACTACCGCCGGAGGGATTACAATTTTTAGACTGGCTCAACGAAGGGTTGACGCTGAACCGGGCTCGCAAAGAATTTGAAGCCGCATTTAATCCATTTCCAGACGAAGACTTGCTCGATTTTGCCACCGCATTTGTCGAGTGCGAATTTGTCGTCGCGGTAGATGATGTTCCACTGGCAATTTTGCATAACCCCCCCAAAGCCTCTACGAATTTTGTTCCACAGGCTTGGGCGCAAGCGCTCTTTTCCAAACCGATATTGATACTCTGGATGGCATTCACCGTCCCTGCCGCAGTGCTATGGCTTAAAAATCCGGCATTGTGGCCCCGTCGCACCGATTACTTTTGGTCGCCCTATTATTCCCTGATTATCTTAATGGGAATGCTGTTATGGCTAACAAGTATGGCGTTGCACGAAATGTCGCATTTTTTGGCGGCGCGAGCAAAGGGAATAGAGGCAACCATCACCTGGACGCATCGGCTGGGATTCTTCCCTATGAGTCAGACGGTAATGCACAACATTTGGGCTGTGCCGCGCACATCGCGATTTTTGCCGCTGGCAGCCGGGCTGATGTGGGATATTTTTACCATCAGTGCGATGGTGTATACCCTGTATGGCGTACAGATTGGCGCAATTGCATTACCGATGGTAGTTGTCGGTATCATTAAATTTCAATTGCTGATGGTAACTATTGGCGTCACCAGCCAATTCTGGTTGTTCTCTAAAATGGATGGCTATTTCTTGCTCTCGTCCATCTTTGGGCAGCGAAATTTGCAGGCAGACACCTTCAATTGGTTGCGGTCGTTGGTTGACCGGCGTGTTAAGTTTACGCCTCCCGCCGGTGGGATGAAGTATATTTATTTGTATGCGCTGATAGCTATCGGGTGGGGTGGGGCATTTATGGTACAATTTTTAACCATTAGCCTGCCGGTGAAAATTCAGTTGATTTGGCACTCGTGGTTAAAAGTTATCAGTGGGGCAGCCATCCCCGCCATCGATTTTGCCGACGGACTGGGAGTATTTGTCAGTCAGATGTTGTACTGGGGCTTATTGTTTTACGCATA
>CAYZQQ010000335.1:0-4367 GCA_964480075.1 uncultured Anaerolineaceae bacterium | reverse complement strand
GCAATGGTGGAACTGGCGAAAACCCATCACGTCACCATCGGTTCGCGGTATGTGCCGGGCGGCGGGGTGGAAAATTGGGAATGGTATCGCGAATTTTTGAGCTGGGGCGCAAACCATTTTGCGCGGCTCATGCTCGGATTGCGCGCCAAAGATTGCACGGCGGGGTTCCGCTGCTATCACCGCACTGTGCTGGAAAATATCGATTTGGACGCAATTTTCTCCAACGGCTATTCATTTTTAATTGAAATGGCATACAAATGCCAGCGGATGGGCTGCACTTTCGGCGAAACGCCCATCATTTTTGCCAACCGTGCGCGCGGCACATCTAAAATTTCGCAGCAGGAAATTTTCAAAGCCATGTACACCGTCGCCCGGCTGACGTTTTCTCGCTTGCGCTTCTGGCAGCGACCCGCTACCTGTATCGCGCCGGTAAATTAAAACCACCGTCAAAAGGGGCAAAAGATGTTTGCCATGCTCACCAAAAAGCAGATTTTCAACGGGTTGATTATCGCGCTGCTTTTTTTGGTTGCGTGGTTTTTATTTACCATTATGCCGGTCACTTATTTGGATTGGAAACAAACCTACCGCCTCGCCGCGCTGAACTTGCAAAATCCGTATAAACTCTCGCTCGACCCCACCTCCACCTCCGACACGGTGTTCAGCCCGCCGTGGATTTTCGTGCTGCTCTACCCTTTTGCCATCCTCCCCCACCCCATCGGCGCAGGATTGATGATGCTTGTCAGCGTGATTCTGCTCGGCGCATATACCAAATCCCCCAAAAAGGCAGTGCTGGCAGCCATTGCCGCGCCGTTGCCCGGCATGGTCACACTGGGGCAGTTTGATGGGATTCTGCTACTGGGATTGATGATACCGGCGGGGTTCGGGATTCCCATTTTGCTGGCAAAACCGCAGGATGCGTTTCTGACAATCTTGCCGCGCCTGAACCGAAAATCTATCCTTTTCACCGGCGCTGTCATTGTCGCTTCAGTGCTGATTTGGGGACCGTGGTGGAACAATATCATTGGGCAGACACCCTATTACCACAAAAATGTGTCGCTGTTTCCATACACCATCCCGCTCGGACTCATCATCGGATATTATGGGTACAAACGCAAAAAAGATGGATTGCTCGCACTCGCGTCGCTGTGCATGGCGCCGTATTTTATGATGCATTCCGCACTGCTGGCTGTCGCCGCGCTCATCAAAGAAAGCGAAGATTGGCGCGTCTGGGCGGCGGTCGTCGTCGGTTCGTGGGCATATTGGTTCATCATGCTCGCCTATTTTGTGCCGGAACCGTGATATGCTGAACGGGCGCACCCTCTCCCTTAACCGACTTCTCACGGCGATTGTGTTCATCGCCCTACCTGCCATCGCCGCGCCGGTGAAAGAAACCGATAATTGGCGCTGGTGGGTCTTGATTGTCGCAGTATCGTGGATTCATCTTCTGGCAATGCGAGGGGTGCTTTGAGTTCACAATTCAAAATGAAAAATTCAAAATATACATTCCTAATAACAATCTTGTTGTTCGTCATTGCAGTAACGCTTTTCATATTCGCCTTTGAGCAATTCCCCTTGGAAAACACATCACTGGCAATTGACTGGTACGCCATCTACCCTGCCATCAAAGGGGGAACATTGCATTATGGCGGTTCCGGTTTGAGAAACCCGCCCTGGGCAGTGTTGCCGATTTTGCCGCTTGGATTGTTGTCATTCCGCGCCAGTTGGGGGCTGTTGAACCTGCTGACTTTCGCCGTGCTGATTGCCAGTGTTCCCCGCCATCCTTCCCACAAATGGTGGATAGTTGGGCTACTATTGTTGATTACATCCTTCCCGGCTTTACGCCACGCCGCCGATGCGAACTTTGAAGGTTTGGTCATCGGAGGCATATTGTTGCTGTTGTATGGTTATCGTGAAAAAAACTTATGGTGTACCTCTGCCGGTTTTTTGCTTGCCTCCGGGAAAATCCAAGAGACATGGCTACTGTTGTTGATAGCGGGTATTTTCATTTTGAGAACATGGAAACAACATCAATGGATAAAATTGGTGGGTATCACCGCTGCGGTCGTTGCACTGGTCAGACTATGGCGGGGTCGGGACTGGTGGATTGATTTCACACAAATTCCACAACTGGGGCAAGGCAGTTTAATGGATAGCAGTCTGTTGGCAACTTTTCAGCGTTTCGGGTTGCCAATGTGGTTATTCGTATTGATATGGGGGCTGTTGCTGGGTCTCTCATTGTACATCGTCATCTCTGCGGGCACACAATTAACTCGTCAAAAAACAGGATTGCTGGTCGCCGTATCGCTATTGCTGGCACCATACGCCGCCGGAAACAGTTTCTTAACCGTGTTGGCAATCGGGGTCATACCATTGCTATTTACCCAACCCATAATCGCCACAATTCTCATTGCCCTGACTGATGCCCCATATTTCACATTGGCTCAACCAACCATTATGTACCATAATAGCGCTACCTATTGGACACTCTTGCTTTTTGTTACATGGGGCGTATTGATGTTCAGTGTCCACCAATCTGAAAAGAATCGGTCGTACACCTGAAATATGCACTCCAAAAATACCCCCGCAGAAACAAATAATCTACCGGCGCTGATTCGCGCCGCCACCCCGACCCAGATATTGCTGTTGGGGGCGGCAATCGCGGCGATGGTACTACTTTTTTGGTTTTTTCCGATTCCATACGTAGACTGGGGAGCAACCTTTCGCCCTGCGACTTTAAATCTTGTCAACCCGTATTTCAGAACCGGACGGGTTTTCAACCCGCCATGGTTTTTTACACTGCTGTACCCACTGGCAATATTGCCGCCACGTTTGGGAGCCGCAATTTTGATGACCGTCAGCATACTGGGGATTATTTTTTACGTGCAAACTCCCCTCAAAATCGCGGCGGTGATCCTGTCGGCGCCGGTCACAGCGCTCTTTCTGTATGGGCAGTTGGATGGGCTTTCGCTGTGGGCGTTGATGCTCCCCCCATGGCTGGGATTGCCGTTTATCATCGCCAAACCACAGGGCGTGTTTCTGACCGCCCTGCGCCGCTTGAACATCAAATCGGTGGGGATGATGCTGGGGATTTTTGGGCTATCAGTTTTGATATGGGGATTCTGGTGGCAAGCCATCATCGGTCACCAACCCGACCAAACGGTGAATCTGTCGCTGTTTCCATACAGCTTGCCATTCGGTATCGCACTCCTGTATTTCGGCTGGAAACGCAATAGCGACACGCTGTTGATACTGGGCAGTTTGTGTTTCAGCCCGTATTTTATGATAACCTCCACCCTGCCCGCCATCGCCGGTATCATCAAAGATAGCGACAATTGGCGGGTTTGGGTATTGGTCGTGGTGGTTTCATGGGTGTATATGCTGGGGATGTGGTCGTACCAACTGTTTTAAGAATATGCTGCCAACCAACACCATTAAAAGTGTGGTTAGTTGCACGTGCAGTCCATTACTCAAAGGGAAGGTGAATAGAGTAACCAAAGTAGCCGCAACAATAATTACCGTTGTCCGTCTCCCAATCGTATGAGACGAATCTGCTGTTACTTCCATGTTTACCGCTATCGCACCGATCAATAACCACAGGGTCAAATCGTGGGTATTCAAATGAGGACTGACCAAAAGCGTTACAATCATCAGTGACATAAACTGCACGTCGAATTTTTTGGTGGTGGATTGCCAATCACCACGCCATATCCAACTTAGTGCCGCCAAACTTATTAACGATGCGGCAATGGTTAGCACCGCTACCCAATCATTATGGTTTTGTCCAACCAGCACAGAGAAAAAACCACGCCAATTATGCATTTTAGGGTACTTGATGCCATAAGACCCATCAACCAACGGGCTGTTAATGAGTGTCAAGTTGATATAATCCTCAAGCCCCGTGCGCCCCACCAACGCATATGAAATTATCAATAAACCCAATGCAACGCCAATAAAAGCCAGTACCGCGCGCCATCGTTTTTTTGCCATCAAAACAACAAAAAACAAAATGACCAGCTGTGGTTTATATAGCCCCAGCGCCAATACCGCTCCCGCCCAACCGTCGTGTTGGTGTTTTAACAGCAAAAACGTTCCGCTTAAAATCAGTAAAGTAATCACAGCGTTTTGTCCCTGCATCAAATTAACAAACCACGAGAAAAAGGATGCTGTTGCCAGCAATAATGTTATCCAACCGATTGATTGTAATCCAGGTAGATTTTTCCATAGCAAATTTAAACTGTATAGCGTTAGCAAAATATTTATTACACCCATTACGGCATATGCCGCACCATAGGATAAAAAACCCAATGGTAAAAAAGGCAAAACAAAAAATGGAGGGGTAATATAAGGGAGTAAATCAATAGGTGGGA
>CAYZQQ010000334.1:0-4373 GCA_964480075.1 uncultured Anaerolineaceae bacterium | reverse complement strand
CGAAACCACGGCTTTTTTCGTGCCACCCAACCCATCGACACCCCCAGCAGCACAAAAGCGGAAGGAGCGGCAACAATCAATCGCAGCGCATGGGGTGCTTCGATGGCTAAAATTCCGGGCAGCAATCCAATCGCCCACCAGACCCATAACATTCGGTATGGCAATTGCTGTGAGCGCAACAATGCCAACACAATTCCCGCCAACACAAAAATGCCCGTTCCGAGTAAAAATGCGGGTTGATTCAGTCCGAATAGCGGGAGATGGGCATTCCCCACACAGCAAAAATAGCCCACCGAACGCAACGCACTTTCCCACAGCCGTGCCGTCAGTTCGGCGGAAGAATGGGTATACTGCCATAAAGCCACGTCGCCGGTGCGCGCGCTGAAAGCAGAAAACGGTTTCAGATATAGCCACATTGGCGAAAAAACCAACGCCGCCAGCACCGTGAGCACGCTCATCTCCGCCCAGTGCCGCCGCCATCCAGCGCGATTTTCGGCAGAAAATGGTATCATCTCCGGTAAAAACGCCAGCAGCATCAGTGGCATCACCCGCGCAGCGGTATATGTGTATCCCAGTGCACCCAGCGCGCCGCCAGCCAGCGCGAACCATCGCCAGCCGTGACGCTGCCATGCCAGCAACAGCAGCCACACCGCCAACAGCGTCAGCGGGGGGATAAGAATGGCGCGAAACCCCAAGCGGCTGATGGGGATGAGCCAAAACGAGGTTGCAGCGGCAACTCCGGCGAAAATTGCCGTCCACCGGTCGCGGGTGAGCCACCGGGTGAACAGAAAAACCGCCGCCACCGTGCCGATGTCCACCAGCACGCCGGGCAAACGAATCGCCAGATTTGTCGTGCCGAACAGCGCCACGAACAGACTTTCCCAATAGACAAACAGCGATTCTCTGCCGCCGTTGGCAAACAAAAATGGTACCAACCCGCCCCGATGCGCCAACCGCCAGGCATCAATACCGTTGATGGCGGAATCGGTTAAAATTCCCGCCGGATGGTCAGCGATATGAGACAAGCGAAAAACGGCGGCTACCAGCAATATCGCCGCCAGTGTCAGCCAATCAACTTTGCCGAATGGGTTTGAATGTTTTTGTGCCACGTTCACTCACCGAGAAAAACTTGTTATCGTAATATACCCGTCGGGATGGTCGGCAATGGGCAATCGCTGCCCCGTGTTTGGATTGTACCAGCCGATGCGAACATCATACGCCCCCGCCGGCAGCGTTGCAATAGAAATTATTCGCGGGTCAAAAATAGTTTCGCCCGCCGCCCAAAACGAGGTGGGATACAATCCGTCCAGCGGCGGAGCATCGCGCTGTGCCACCACCTGCCCTGCCCTGTTGACAATATGCACAAAAAGCGTGTCATCGGCGGCAGGTGTTCCCCGCGGCGACCAATACAGCTTCATTTGCAGATTGTCCGGCTGAATTATCACCGTGTAACCTGATAGCACAATTTTATCGCCAAACCGTGTATCAGCCGGGTGTGCGGGTGGTTCCGGCGGGGAAACTTCGCCGGGGGCGCCACCGACTTTTATCGTGCCCAACCGCACGCTGTTTTGCGGCAGAAATTTTCCGCTTTTCACCAAAGACAGCGGACGTGCAGCAGCATTTCCCGCCGGATAAAGCCCCACATCCAGCCAATAGATGCCGGGGGGTGCATCCGGTCGGACGGGCACGGCGTATGTATCTGCTACATATTCCCCTTTTTGCCACAAAATAGTGCGGTAGAAATTTTTGGGAATGCGGTCACGTCCACCAAATTGCATTTGCGTTCCCGCATTCAGCAGATGATTGAAAACAGCATAATCCGCAGTGGTTTCCGCCAAACTTTGCCATACCAGCATCACATCGAATGACTCGCCGGGTTGAACCGTCGCCCGCGCGGGAAAATCATACCCCACCAGCCGAAACCGGTCGGCAAAATTGGCGTTCAGTGGATGTGACATGGGTGGGGGGGCAATGCGTCGTTGATGGGTTGCCACCGACACCACATTCGCAAACGTTTGTGTTTCTCCCGGCGATGATTCTGTCTGCACGGCATATTGTCCCGCATCCCACGTCCAATCCACTTCAAAAAGGGCGATGATCTCATCGTCTTCCGTCAGCGATGCCGCCGGAGCGATCGTTTTTCCCGCCGGGCTGCGGAGCGATACAGCGTACGGCGCGCCCGCTATGCGCAGGGCAATGGTACTGTGGAATGAATATGGCGCCGTTTCAGTCAGACGGTCGCCGCGCGGAAACAGCGTCGGATTCGGTTGCAATTTACGGCGGGGAGAAAAAGCCGGCACGGGAAATGATAGCATTGAAATCACATCCCCCGCAGATGACAGCAGTTCTACCTGTGCCAAAATAGCAGTGGTATTCGCCAACATGGGAACCCACACGGTATCGAAAATGGTGTCGCCCGTTTCCCATGCCCGGACGGGATAGCGCCCGTTTACCGGCATACCCAACCACAGCCCCACTGAATTTCCGCCGCCATCGCGCAAAGTGATGCGGGTGGAAAAATCCGCGTCCGCCGGTTTTTCCACATGCCAGCGCAGAGTTATGGGATATGCCGCTACCTCCGCTTTCTTCGCCGGAAAATCCACGCCAACCAATGTTTGCCCGGCAATGGGTTCATTCAGCAACAGTGCTGGCGGTGGGAAATCGGCGGTGGTTCGCACCGGCAGCGGGGGAATGCCCGCCAATGTCATTTTTGGAAAATCAAATGTGCCATATTCCACCGCCAAAAATACGACCATCACCCCCACCGCGAGCATTTGTCGCAGTGACGGGGCATCCTTCCACCAGCCACCCAACGCCAGCACACCCAACGCTGCCAGCGAAAAAATCGTGGGAAAAAGCAGATGGCGTCCCTGCGCCGTTTCTGCAATATTTTGGGTGAGCAGATACCGCAGCAGCGGCAGCGGTAAAAATAGCAGCAAATGCCCGGCGGAAAAAAGGGTCATTCGGCGGGGGATGCGGCGGCGGCTCATTGCCCACACTATCCAGCCAAAAACGAAAATAGTGACCGCCATCAATAATGACCCCCATGCCACATTCGCGCTATCGGTGGCGAACCAAAATGTCACAAAAAAATGCCGCCACCATTCCAGCCAATCCAGCGAAAATATATTCGCTACCGTCCCGGATGCTCCGCCCATCCCCAGCGATGCCGCCACATTGTGCGATGCCACATCTGTGCCACTGAGCAAAAACGGCGCCAGCGACCCCTTCAGCCAGCCCAGCGCCTCGATTTGGTTGAAATGGTACACCACAAACGCGAACCACCAACCCGCACCGATGACCATCCCGCCGATATATGCGGCGATTTGCCGCATTGTCGGTTTTCGGTGGGCGAGCAGCCACAGCAAAATCACATCCAGCGACAAAAACAGCGCGCTGTATTTTGCGGTGAGCGCCAGCCCGGCAACCGCACCCAACGCGGCATATCGCCGCCATCCGCCGCGCCGGTGAAATTCCGGCAGCAGCAAATTTAAATACAGCAGCACTAAAAATGCCAGCAGCGTATCTTCATTTAACACCGCGCTCATTTCCAAATAGCGCGGAATTACCGCCACCAACACCGTGCCGAGCAACGCCCACACCGGCGAAAATTGTTTTTCCAGCAAGCGATACAGCAACAACAGAGACAGCACACCCCACAACAGCGAAACAAATCGCGCGGCGTGCCAACTGCGCACTATGCCGGTATATGGTGGCGATTCATCATCGGTGTGGAGGATGGTATACGGTGGAGTTCCATCTGTGGGAAGCAACCGGCGGGGATTTTCGCCCACATTTTTTAGCGATTGCACCCCATCGTTTTTTACCGGTCGTGCAACCAATGCGCCCATAATTTGGTACAGGGGGGGCCAATCAGCGCGATAGCCGGCGGTCATTCGTTCAGATTGCGTTCGCGGCAAATGCCCCGTTTGCTCAATATATTGAATGTATTGAAAATGTGCCGGTTCGTCCGGCGATTCACCCAAGGGGATGGACAAACTCAAGTGTGCGGCAAGTAGCACATATCCGGCAATAATTGCCGCCAGCATGATATGGTTTCGGTTGGGGGAAAATCGTGCGGTCAATGGTTTCTCCCGTCTCGCAAGCGTAAAAAAGGCGCTGATGGTTTATAACCCATCAACGCCTTTTGGGCAAAAGGCTCATACACCCACTTTACGGCTCGATGACCTCTTTGCCGCCGAGATACGGGCGCAATACCCGCGGCACAATGATACTGCCATCGGCTTGCTGGTAGTTTTCCATGATGGCAATCATCAATCGCCCCGGTGGCAGCCCCGACCCGTTCAGGGTGTGAACAAACTCCGGTTTGCCGCCATCTTTCCGTCGAAACCGAGCATTCACTCGCCGCGCTT
>CAYZQQ010000333.1:0-4398 GCA_964480075.1 uncultured Anaerolineaceae bacterium | reverse complement strand
ATCCTGCACCCGCACATCCCACGTCACTTTCGTTTCGCTGTGGGCGGGGATGGTCACGGTTTGGCGCGGCGGCGTTTCCGCACTGATGGCGATACCTTTTGCCGCCAGACTGACTTCCGTTTCCAAATCGCTGACGGTGTTGTTGGAGATATTTGCTGCCAGTTCGGCGCGGTCATCCACCACAAAAAAGCGCGGGGTAACGGGGCGAACCAACAGCGGTTTGGTGGCGACCACATCGGTGGTGGTTTCGCCGACGTGCGTGTCGCGGGTGATGCCCACGCCGCGCAGCACCCACGTGGTCAGATTATCGGGCAGGGTGACGGTCACGGTGGCTTTACCGTTGCCATCGGTGGTGACGGTGGGCTGCCATAGCGCCGTATCGGCGAAATTCTCGCGGATGTCCACCCCTTCCGGCGGGGCGATATTTGCCGCAGATCCCATCTCAGGGGGGGCGGTGGGCATAGCGGATTTCATTGCCATTGGCGCGGGTGGGGCTTCTTCCATCGCCATATCGGCTGCCCCGCCGACTAAATTGTCTAGCAACCCGCGCGGCTGTTCCGGTTCCACTTCCAAATCAATATTCTGTGATAGTTGCTTGAAATAGCGGTTGCCGGAAATGCTCAACCCGCTGGAGGTGTTCACTTGCAGCGTGCGCCGCCCGTAAAATGTGGACAGAATATCGGTGGTGCGCGGGCGCAGGCTCAGTACGGCTTTATCCACCATATCAAGCGAGAGTTCCGCACCGGCGGCGGGCGTGCCGTCCGGTTCGGTGGCGGTCACGGTGAGATTCACCGTGTCGCCGGGTTGGGTCAGCTCAGCATCCGGCTCGACGTGCAGCACCAGCGTGCGCGGCTCGGCGCTCACATCCACCGGCAGCACGCCCATTTTGTAATCGGCGGGATTTTCGGCGGTGCGCCCTTTTATCAGCACCACCGACAGATAGATGTTCGGAATATCGTCATCGGTGATGGGCAGTCGGTACACCGTGCTGTTATTTTCCAATTTCAGCACTTCGTGGCGCAGAATGTTCGCCCGTTCCACGGTGATGAGCGCATATTGCTCACCCTCAAATGGCGACGGGATGAGCACTTCGGCGGTGTCGCCCACCTGATAATTCGTTTTATCGCTGATGAGCGTGATGCGGTCGTTATTGTCGCGCCGCCAACTGACATTCCCTTTCCCCGTCACCCAGATGAAAATGGATGAGCGGATGTGGCTTTCGGCGGCGGTCGGCTCGGCGGGGGTGGCGATGATATGGTAACTGCCGCCCGTCGGCGGGGTGAAGGTTGCCACTGCTTCGCCACGGTCATCGGTGGTGACGGTCACGGTGGTAACGGGCGTGTCTTTCGTTTTCCAGTCCCAATAGCCGCCGCCCGATTCAGTTTTGACGAACACGTTTTCCCATTCGCGGTGAACCAGCGCCACGTTCAGCGATTTTCCCGGCAGGCGATTGCCGTCCCAATCCACCGTCACCAAATCGATATTGGTCGGTTTTTCGGCGTAACTCACATATCGCTGCGGCGCAAGCCCGATATACCACGCGCCGGGATGGACGATGCTGCTGTTGCGTCCGGCAATTTCCTGATTGTCGGGACCGCTGGCGGTGGCTTCGATGGTTAATTTGCTGGCGTGCCGGGTCAACGCTTCGGCGAGTTTTGCGCCATCCAGCGTCAGCGAAACTTCGCCGTTGGCATCGGTGGTATCGCTGCCGCTCATAATCGGTGCGGGCGGCGCGGGGGGTTCCCACCACCAGCAGCGGAAACAGGCATACGGGTCATCCACATCATCAAAAGAATAGCGGTCGCCCCACGGCACGCTGAAACTGTATCGCTCTGCCAGCACATTCCAGTTGACGGGGGTATCTGCCAGCCCGCCGCCGAAAAAGTATTTGGCGGCAATGGTGGCGGTCAGGGTGTCGCCGCGCTGAATTTCCGCCGCGCCCGATTCCACCGTCATTTCAAATTCCGGGGGACGGTATGCCGCCACTTGAAAGGTTGTTTCCATATAACTGTCGGCAAATTCCGCGCTGATGGCATACACGCCCAAACTCGCGCCGTCCTCCAATTTTATTTCGCCGTTGAATGCGCCCATATCATCCACGGACAAATTATCATCGAAGATGGGCTGATACTGCGCGTCGCGGATGGTGACGTGAACCTGTCCCATATCGGGCAGGCGATAGTGCGCGTCGTTTTCGGCGCGGATGATACCTTTGAACTGCACGGTGTGTCCCGGTCGGTAGATGGGGCGGTCGGTGAACAGATGCACGCGGAAGGTTTGGTCGGTGTCGCCGCCGCCCAACCCGAAATCAACCGGGCTGATGCCGCGACTCCAGCCGGATGACCCGGCGACAAACGGGTCGCTGCTGATTGCCAGAATATCCCCGTGATATGAGCGACTGTTCGGGAAAGCCAGTTGCGCCACCCCATCGGCATCGGTGGTGACACTGCCGAGCGATGCCGGTGTGTCGCCGTCCATTTGCAGAATGTCCAGCGTCAGGTTGGGCACGGGTGTGCCGGTCGCCAAATCGGTTGCCCAAATCATTGCCCCGCCCGGGCTGTTTTTCAGGGTCAAATTCAATTTTGATACCACCAGCACGTGCCGCTGGGGACTGTAATCTTTTGGCAAATCGGGCGAATCAGCTTCCAGCAAATACACCCCCGGTTGCAATTTGCCACTGTTTTCCAGCAGGTCAATCGGGGTGAATCGCTGTTTGTTCTGCGGCGTTTCCAAATTGACGTGCCAATCGCGCAGCAATTGCGATTTCTGCGGTTTCATATCGTAAAATTGCCAATATGGCTGCCGCAGCACATCCGTATCCAATTGATAGAGTTTCAGGTTCACCCGATGGACATTGATACTGCCGATAACCGTTTGCACGGGCTGGTCGGCGTCATACGTGGCGATAAAATCGGGGGTGATGAGTTGGTAATTGGGCGGCAGGTCGTCGGTGTGGAATTTGATGGTGCGCCCTTTGGGGATGGTGTTGCCATACGGGTCGGCAATCCCGTCGCGGATGACCACTTTATAATCGCTAGATGGCTGTGCGCCGAAATTGATGTGGAAGGTGTTGTCGTATTCCGAAAAATAGGTGTACACCTGCGACGGCGAAATTTCTGGGGTGAAGGTAACGTTGGGCATCACCGTTTTGGGGTTGATGGGAGTGTTGAACGTAATGCTGAAATCGGTGCGCGGCGGGGCGTGTCGCTCGCCGTTTTTGGGGTCGGTGCTGACGATTTTCGGCAGGGGAACGGTGGTGAATTGCCATTTCAGCGATTCTTTCATCCCGTTGCCGCCCGTCGCCGCGACAATGCCCGCATCCATTTTGACGGCGTAGGTGGTGTCAAAATCAAGCGATTGGGTCGGGGTGAAAATTAACGTGTTATCATTGAGCGCAAATTTGCCGCTGATGGTATTCGATTTCAGCAGCGTGCCGCCGCCGGTGAGCGAAAAATGTTCTTTCGCCGAATCCAAATCCACCGGCTGATTGAACGTGACCCGCACAGCGGTATTGATGTCCACCAGCGTTGCGCCGTCATTCGGGCGCACGGCGGTAATTTTCGGCGGGGCAACGGTAAATTGCCAGCGATACGCCTCTTTCGGCATTTCGCCGCCGATGGTTTTCAGGTCGGCAGAAACTTTGGCGGTGTATGTCACGCCGCCGGTCAGCGGTTTTTCGGGGGTGAAAACAAACACCGATGTGTTCAGCCATTCGCCCGCGCCGGAAATTTTCGGTTCAAACGAGAGCGGGTTCGGCAGGTCTGCCATTTGCCCCAAACTGGTTAGCGGCACCACCGGGCGGTTGAACATCACGGTGATGGTGGTTTTCGGTTCCACAGCGGCGGTATCGGGTGCGGGGATGACCTGCCCCACTTCCAGATAGCCAACAGTCTGAAAACGGAAGGTGTACGGCTCGCGCAGTCTTTCGCCGGTGTTGGCGGTGGCATCCTGCGTCAGAATCACATCGAAGACCGCATCGCGGGGGAGCGGGTTTTTCGGCTGGAACGTGACCATCCGCCCGCCTTCCCATGCCAGCGAACCGTCGATGGGGATGGGCGTTTCGCCCGCCTGCTGCACGGTCAGCGCGCGTGCCACCGCATCGGGGTTCATCTCGCGGTCGAACACCAGGGTGATGTCGCCATCGGGCGCCAGCGTTTCGCCTCGGCGGGGGATGCGCTGTATCACCACCGGCGAGAGCGCATCGGCGGGGACGGGGTTGTATGCCACCTGCGGTTTTGGTGGCGGGTTGGTTGGAGTGGGGGAAGGGGTCGCGGTGGGGATGGGGGTGTCGGTGGGGGGCATATCGGTTTCTCCATTATTTCCGATTGCACATTCGGTGAGCAAAACTTTAAATAAGGATAACAGAATTGGCGTAATTTTTCGAGTCATTGTGTTCCG
>CAYZQQ010000332.1:0-4418 GCA_964480075.1 uncultured Anaerolineaceae bacterium | reverse complement strand
AATTGACGGTATGGACTTGGTGAACAAAGTTATCCACATCACCCAAGACCCCATCGGGCGCACCCCGCGCAGCAATCCCGCCACCTATGTCAAAGTTTGGGATAGCATCCGCACCCTGTTTGCCGAATCGCCGGAAGCGAAACTGCGCGGCTATAAACCGGGACGCTTCAGTTTTAACGTCAAGGGCGGGCGGTGCGAAACGTGCTCCGGTTACGGACAGAAGCTCATTGAGATGCACTTTTTGCCGGATGTGTGGATTACATGCGACGTGTGCGGCGGCAAACGGTTCAACAAAGAAACGCTGCAAGTGAAATGGAAGGGGTTGAATATCGCTGATGTATTGAAGCTTGATGTGGCGCACGCGCTGGAGGTGTTCGGCGATATTCCGCGTGTGAAACGCATTCTCACCACCCTGCACGATGTGGGGCTGGATTATATTCAGCTGGGGCAAAGCGCCACCACCCTTTCCGGCGGGGAAGCGCAGCGCGTAAAGCTGGCAAAAGAACTCAGCCGGGTTGCGACGGGTGACACTATTTATATTTTGGATGAACCGACCACCGGACTGCATTTCGCCGACATCCAGAAATTACTGGACGTGCTGCACCGGCTGACGGACGCAGGCAACACGGTCATCGTCATCGAGCACAATTTGGATGTCATCAAAACTGCCGACTGGATTGTGGATTTGGGACCGGAAGGCGGCGACGGCGGCGGGCAGGTGGTCGCCGTGGGTACGCCGGAGGAAATTGCCCGCGTGCCGGAAAGCTTCACCGGACAGTATTTAAAAGGCATCTTGGGGTAAAAAAACGCCGAAACAGCGTTCGTTTCGGCGTTTTTTGTGCAATATTATGCGGACGGAGTTGGCGTTTTTTTGCGGCGATGCGGTCGACGGCGGCGACGACGGCGTAGTGGAACGGAAGACGCTTCCGTTTTGGCTGCCGCCTCTTTCTGGCGGCGATTGGCTTCCACATATTTCCGAATTTCATCCGCACTGGGTCGGCGCACCACCGGTTCACTGTAATCAACCCCTTCTACTTTTTGACGGGGCAGTTTTCGACCCAACACATATTCAATCCGGTGTACCATCCGTTCATCGTCCGGCGCCACAAACGTAAAGGCGTTACCCACCGCTTCCGCGCGCCCGGTGCGCCCAATGCGATGCACATAATCTTCCGATTGCTGCGGCACATCATAATTAATGACGTGCGATATGCCTTCCACATCAATGCCACGGGCGGCAATGTCTGTGGCTACCAGCACTCGCGTTTTACCCTGCCGAAATGATTCCAGCGCGCGCACCCGCTGTCCCTGCGAGCGGTCGCCATGAATCACTGCGGCAGACACCTTTTCTCGCTTTAGTTTTTGCACGATGCGGTCGGCGCGACGTTTAGTGCGCGCAAAAAGTAACACGCTATCCGCGGATTCGTCTTTTAATAATTGAACCAGTAGCTGGAATTTCATATGTTCCGGCACGGGATACAACATTTGAGAAATTGCATCGGGGGTGACAGTTTTTTCCACTTCAACCCGGATGGGGTCGTGTGTCAGTTCGCGGGACAGACTGACAATCGGTTGCAGCGTTGCGGAAAAAAGCATCGTTTGCCGCTCACGGGGCAACAGCCGCACCACCCGCCGAATGTCGGGCAAAAAGCCGATGTCGAGCATACGGTCCGCTTCATCCAGCACAAAAACCTGCAAATCGGTAAATTTTACGTTATGCCGTCCAATGTGATCCAGCAGCCGTCCAGGGGTGGCAATGACCACATCAATACCTCTTTTGAGGGCTTGGGTTTGCGGTTGAATGCCCACGCCGCCGTAAATGGTGGCAACGTGCAGCCCCAGCCCTCTGCTCAATTGTTCTGCATGTTCCGTCACCTGAAGCGCCAATTCGCGGGTGGGAACCAGCACCAACGCGCGGGGATTGCGAGAAGCCGGGGTCTTTAATAGTTTTTGGAGAAGCGGCAGCAAAAACGCGGCTGTTTTTCCGGTGCCGGTTTCGGCGGAACCGAGAACGTCACGCCCTTCCAGCGCCTGAGGAACGGTGGCACTTTGGATGGGGGTGGGGTGTAAAAAGCCCATCGCCTGTAAATTTCTCAGCATGCGCGGGTCAATTTTAAAATCTGTAAATTGCATATTTGTCCTATTTTTGCGGCGTATGATTTTGTCGATATGAATTGCCGCAGACACACATCGGGAAAATTTCACTTCCCCGGCAGTTTGCATAAACCGGGAAAGTGACGGGTGGTTTAGTGTACGGTTACCACCACCGAGTTGTCACCATCAACGTTGTTGGAGACATATTTGTCGGCGAGCCAATCATTGTGCCATTCCGCATCGTTGACGAAATAGCGATATTGATATTCACGACCTGTTTGCAATTCCAGCGTTACTCTCCAAGCGCCTTTCACTTTCTTCAGCGGGGTCACTTGAGCATTCCAGCCGTTAAAATCACCGGCTAACGCCACTGATTTCGCTGCAATGTCTTTGGGTAACTCGAATGTGACCTTGCACGTGTCCTTTGTTTTGAAAAAACGTTTCTTCAACATCATAACCTCCTAAATTCCAACAAAAAAAGGCGTTGAACATCGCAACGCCCACCATCGGGATTCCACATGAGTGCGGAGTATCCTGCTACAACGCTCATAGTATAGCACAAACTTGAAAATATGGAAGTTTCGGTCTATTATTTTGAAAAACACAGGAGACCGGTATGCCCCATTCAGATTCCACCACCACCATTGACACGTTGCGACGTTCGGTGCGGCAGTTTATAGAAGCGCGCGATTGGGACCAATTCCATACGCCAAAAGATTTGTCCATCGGTCTCATCATTGAAGCGGGGGAACTGCTGGAGCATTTTCGATTTCGCAGTGACGCCGAAATTACGGAGCGCCTCGCCGAACCGGAATTTAAACAGCAGGTTTCTGATGAGCTGGCAGACGTGCTCTATTTTGTGCTGGCGGTGAGCAATAAACTGAAAATTGATCTTTCGAGCGCGTTGGATGCAAAAATGGCATTATCGGCGCGTCGCTACCCCATCGAAAAAGCCCGTGGTAAAAATCTAAAATACACAGCATACAACCAAAACGACTAAAACTTGCCGTGCCGTTTGCATTACCAGAACGTTCGTGCTATCATATCTCCACCAAATAGAACACTTGTCTCACGCGCTTGGAGGATTTATGGCAGCTTCAAAAAATGGTCGAGAAAAAGCACTGGAAGCAGCGCTGGGCGATTTAAGAAAACGTTTTGGTGATGGCGCAATTATGAAGTTAGGTAATGCGCCGCACATGAATGTTGAAACCATCCCCACCGGGTGTCTGTCACTCGATTTGGCGTTGGGCGTTGGCGGACTGCCGCGCGGGCGTATCATCGAAATTTATGGTCCCGAATCATCCGGGAAAACCACCGTATGCCAGCACGCTATTGCCGAGGTGCAAAAAAGCGGCGGCATCGCGGCATTTATCGATGTGGAACACGCACTCGACCCGGCGTATGCCGCTCGGTGCGGCGTGGATATCAACAACCTGTACGTGTCTCAACCCGATACCGGCGAGCAGGCACTGGAGATTACCGAGGCGTTGGTGCGTTCAAACGCGGTTGACATAGTGGTCGTGGACAGTGTCGCGGCGCTGGTTCCTCGTGCGGAAATTGAGGGCGATATGGGCGACAGTCATATGGGGTTACAAGCACGGTTGATGAGTCAAGCACTGCGAAAACTATCGGGAACCGTCAAACAAACCAACACCATCCTAATTTTCACCAACCAACTGCGCCAAAAAATCGGCGTAATGTTTGGCAATCCGGAAACAACCACCGGCGGGATGGCACTGCGTTTTTACGCATCAGTGCGGTTGGATATTCGGCGCATTCAATCCATTAAAAATGGGGGTGAAGCAGTCGGCAATCGGGTAAAAATTACCATCAAAAAGAACAAAGTTGCGCCACCATTCCGTATCGCCGAGTTTGATATTATGTACAATCAAGGTATATCGCGTACCGGTGACATTCTGGATTTGGGCGTGGAGACGGGCATCATCACCAAACGGGGGGCATTTTACAGCTACAATGACATTCGGCTGGCACAGGGGCGCGAAAATGCCAAAGGATTTCTGTCCGGAAACCAGGAAATCCTGCTTGAAATTGAAAACGAACTCCGCGCGGCGAAAGGCTTGCCGCCGTTAACCGTTCCCATCACCCCAACAGGTAAAACCAAGAAGGTTAAAAAATCGGCGGCGATAGCAACACCCGCAACCAAAAATAATCAAGTTCCTGCCGCTGTTACCACCCCACTGTTTTAGCGGGGAGGTTTTTTCGCAAGCACAGTTTTAGACAAAATTAAGCGGATGGAAATATGCCACAAAGCGTTTTTACCCGCTTTCTTATGGTTATTCGGGAATTTATGGGGTTAGCCCATC
>CAYZQQ010000331.1:0-4487 GCA_964480075.1 uncultured Anaerolineaceae bacterium | reverse complement strand
GTATCTGCGCTGGTGACAATCGACGTCGGTTGGACGGTATGGCTCATTTGAAATAAAGCGGCATCTTGCAGATATGCCGGGTCAATTGTTCCGGCGATGAACCCCCGATAAAATACGTCCCACACATCATTAATGCCGCTGGGAATTTCTTGGTATGCCACATGCAATTTCCCCAATCCGCCCTGCGCGGGGTCGGTAATTGCCAATGCCGGCGCTACCGAATCGTTGTTATCCGTGCCTGCCAAACGGGTAATGCTATGGATGGCTGATGCGTCATAACGCCCCTCCGGCGCCGGGGTGGGGGGGGGCGGGTTGGTTACCGTAAACGGAGGCGTAACCCACGTTGCGGTAAACGCATCATTGGGGTCAACCGTCACCCACGTGTGGAAAACTTGATATACCGCTCCCAAACTATTCGGGTCGTTCACATCATCATATTTATAATGCCACGCGATATTCAAATGGGTAATTGTGCCGCTGCTGGTAATAACCAAACCGGGCTGTAATCCGCCGGTAATATCAGAGGCATTTGAACTGTAAATATCCGATTTGCCAAACGCCGGATATGGAATTGTTTCATTGGGGTCGGGAATTCCTTTGTAAGTTGTCCAACCGGTGCCGTTATTGGTGGAGCGGGCATACACCAAAAAGAAATCTTTGGGCGTGGTCAAATCCGGGTCACTCAATGTGTCGGGGTCTTGAATATCAAAGGCGACGAACACTAAATTTCCTTTAGCCGCCAAAGCCGGGTGCGCGGCTGTTCCACCGGCAAATTTGCCGCTTGATGCCGCCCACCAGACACTGTTACTATCAGATAGAATATCATTGTCAACCACGTCATCGTACAAATACCGGATGTAGCTGTTGGTTTTATCAAACCAAACCATATGCAATCGCCCGTTGGAAAACAGCAGTTGGGGCGTTTTGCCGTTGGCGGTGATGCTCCCCACGGTTTGAACCGGTTGCCAAATTGGGTCAGAACCGGAACCTTCATTGATGCCCCGGACGTAATAAAGGTTGGTATCATCGGTCCAGACCACGTGAAAATTGCCGTTGCCGGTATCATCTTGAGTAATGACCGGATTACGGAAACTGGGATTTGTATCGGTGCTGGCGCTGGTGGCAACCACGGTCGGTGGGTCGCAGCTGGGGTGGTCGCCGGTAACATCGCATTGGGTAAAATAAATCGCCGGATATTTGAAGTTATTTGTGTCGGAGGCATCCACTTGCGCCCAAACGACATACGCTATTTTTGCGCTGTTGTTCACCCGGTCGAATATAATTGCCGGGTCGGTTGCCCATGTGGTCGCCGTGGCGGTAAACACATTCACCCGCGGACGCCAATAGTCATCAATTTCATCAGCATTGCTTAAAAAGATATTCCCCTGCGATTTGGTGTTGAGGTTTGAGTCATAGCCATCCGACCAAACGATGGCGAACGTGCTGCCCTTTGTGGCGATGCTCGGTTTTCCGGATTGCCGCCCGGTTTTTGCGGTGCGCGACAAGTTAAACGGGTAATCAAAATCTTCCGGTCCTGCCGCTCGCGTCATGTATATCAGCGATAGCCCCAGCAAGAGAATCGCGCCGAGTGCCACCCCACTGAGTTTAAGCCAAAGATGTTTTGATTTTAGCGGCATATATTCCCCTCATCAAAAAGATTCATTAGAACAATAGCAGTGAAACGGTATCAATGGTTTGTCCCGGTTGCAGCACAATCACCGTTGAAGCCGAGTAAAATGTGCTGTTTTCCCAGTATTCCGCATACAAAATATATTGGGTGCCGCCGCTATCGGCGGGCAAATTGTAAAAACTGAACGTTGAATCTTGAATGGTGTATGATTTTTCCATACTACCATCAATTGCATAAATCCACACGTTTACCCCCGGCTTTTCAGTGGGGGTGCCGTTGATGAACACGCGCACATCTCCGGCAACTTTGGTAGTGTATGGCGATGGAATGGGTTGCTGGGTACAGATATTTAAATCAACGTTGTCGATGTAAAAGCGCGTGCTGGCAGAATTACTGGGATTGGGGGAGTTAAGATATAGTCGTAGAGTTTGATTGCTGTAATTTAGCAGCGACGCGGCGGGCGAGAACCCGGTTGCCATATCGATGGTTTGCAGCGTCCACTCACCGTTGTTGGGGTCGGGATTGTTGGGATCAATAAATGGCGGCGTGGCGCCGGTGGTGACGGTGATGGGCGTAAATTCAGTCAACGTGTTGCCCGTTTGGTCTTGCAACGATGCAAACAGCGGGTCGGGGTCATCTACGCCTTCCGGGTTCACGGCGGTGTGCAACTGCAAATTTAAGCTGGTTCCGCCGTTTACGGTGGGGGTGATGACCCAACCGGGCATACTAAATTCTTGGTATATCCACGGATGACGCGGCAGCCCGGAAATATCGGTGGCGGGCAGCAACATGCTGAAGCTTTGCCCGATGCCAAAATAGTGCGGCAGGCTGGTGCGCGTAACCTGTTCTGAAATACCGGCATAATACCACAGCGACATCAGGTTGTCGTCTTCAAAGTCGCCATTTTGGATGGCGCTCTGGCAAGAGAGCAATCCCGGTGGTGGGTCGGGAATCCCGGCGGCGGAACACTGCGATGACGTGTACGATGTGCCGGCATTAGGAGTGAAATTCGGGTCGGTGGTGAGAATAATTTGATAGAACTCGAAGCCGTCTTCGCGCTGGCGCACACTGATAGTTTGCCGCCCCGCCGACGCAAAATTGATAGTGGCGCGGTTTGAAGAGTTTTGCAAATCGTTTGACCATGCAGGAGCGCCATGCGTGCCAAAGGTTAGGTTGTGGGCGGGGGTTGTGCCGGTTAAGGCGACAAACACGCTGTCATCATAGATGTTGGCGCCGTAGCCCAAAACCCAAACATAATAGGTGCCCGGATTCGTCACATCAATTTGATATTGCAATTCCGGTGCATTGGCGCTGAAAGTCATATAATCCGGGTTGCCATTGGGAACGGTGTATCCGTTTTTCCCGTTGCGTGATGTGGGCGTCCAACTGACGCCGGCGCCGGCATTGTTGGCGGTTTGGTTGGTGGCATCTATCACCACTAGCCCGCTACTTTCGCGCACCGCGCCGCAACTGTTCGCCCCGGATGGCGCCACACAGACATGGTAGTTATCCAGGGTGACGGTGTTCTTCCGGGTGCTGCTGTGCGACTCGTTTAACACTCCCAGCAGTAAGTTATCCGGCATATTGTTCAGCGTAACCGCTCGCCGCTCTACCCAGTTGGTGGGCGGCACGGAAGTATCTGCAGAATAGTACATAGTGAACCGATTTCCGGTCCGCACTACCCGCAGCCAAACCGGCACGGGATGGTTGTTATAGGTGTTTGTGGAGCGGCTGCCGTTGACGCGCCGGTATGAATACAGCCGGTTGTTGCTGCGCATCGACGCCCACATCACTTTATCCGAGGTGGCAGCCAGCGTGGCGCGCATTTCCAACCCGAACATCGCGTTGGAGCTCAATGTGGCTCCATCATCATAATTGCTGCGCGATACGGCTCGCACGCGCACGTCAAAATTACCGGACACGGAATGGTAGGCGTACAAATAGCCGCCATTGCCATCGTTGCTGTTATTGTTAGCGGCAGAACCGTTGTTGTGCATGGTAATGAGCGTGGTGGCAGGGTTGTAGGTAAAGGGGGTGTACACGGATGTCCCTGCAACTATTTCTGAAAAAGACGGGGTGGGGGTACTTGCGTTTCCAAATGCGTGGGTGTTCCACCCGGCATCCACCACCCCATCAAAGGCAGGAGAATAGTCGGTAGTGGTTGGCGTGGTGCAGTTGGGCGCACATACGCGGAAATTCAGCGCCTCGAAAGTTTGGGGCGTGTTGGTGGTATAGGATGCCGAGAACAACCCCACCAGCGTGCGGTTGTTGCGGATGATGGGATTGTTTGTAATTTGCCGACCGGTCGTCCAGGTGGTGGGCGGGTGTGTTGTGTTTTGAGTGGAATAGTACAGGGTAACGGTATTACCGACCCGCCGCACCCGAAGCCATAGCGGATTGGTTGCCGGCGAGGGAACACTGGCAACCGTGCTGCCGGTTCTATTACCGTTGGATCTGCGGCTGCGATATTGCACGCCCCCCCCGCCTCTGTAATAGCCCCAGTCAATTTTGGCGCTGGTGCCCGATGTTCTTTCGCGCAATTCTATGCCCCACTTTTGGGCAGTAGGGTCAATGGTGCTGATACGGGCGAGTACTTCAAAATCGGTACTGCCGCCACCGAAATTCAACGTGCGGTAGGCATAGTAGACACCATGATTATTAGCATTGTCATTGCGCCCCCATGTGCTGCGACCGGTCGAAATCAACCGCAATTTATTGGGCGTTGGTGCGGGTTGGCTCAAATCGGTGTCACCATAAGCCTGCAAGCCCGTTAAATCCGAACCGTCATATTCCAGCAGACATGTCGGCGGGGTGATGGTGGTTGCCAGCAAGTTATTGCATTCGTTGCTGGCGGGGT
>CAYZQQ010000330.1:0-4488 GCA_964480075.1 uncultured Anaerolineaceae bacterium | reverse complement strand
CCAAATGGCAATTACGCCGCCGCGCCCGGTATTAACGTTGGCGGCATTTTGGATGGAAGGGGCGGATTTGGCGCCGATTACCTCTGTGGCGGTGTTGTTGCCGGCGGCTTTATTAAAGACTACGGTGGCTTGTTGTGATTGCGGGATGACCTTGCCGTCAAGGGGCTGATGCGGCGCGACCAGATGTTGCAATGCCTGTTGCAGCGCCGCCTTCATATGTGCCGCTGACGCATAGCGTTCTTTCAACTCGTAACTCAGCGCCTTCATCACCACAATCTCGGTCATTTCAGAAATGGCAGGATTAAATTGGCGCAACGGCGCTTCGTGAAATGTAAATGGCGGTTCCAGTTTGGGGTCACGTTTGGTAAGAATGTGATGCATGGTTGCTCCCAGCGCATACACATCTCCCTGCGGACTGGCAATCCCCCGATACTGTTCGGGGGGAGAATACCCTTCGGTACCCATCATTGTCCCTTTTTGCCCCTCTTGGAAAGCTTTGGCGATGCCAAAGTCAATTAACACCAAATGCTCCGGGCTGCTACCTTTGCGCAAAATGAGGTTTGGCGGTTTCAAATCACGGTACACAATAGGCGTTTTATTCTCGTGCAGAAATGTCAGCACATCACAAATTTGAATGCCCCATTGCAGCACGCGAGCTTCGTCTAAAAATTCATCGTCCCCCAAATCGGTGACAACTTGCTCCAAATTCCGCCCGGCAACATATTCCATCACCAGATACGTGCGATTGCCCTCGGTGAAATAATCGTAAATTTTAACAATTGCCGGATGGTTGATGCTGGCGAGCGTATTGGCTTCCCGCTCAAAGTTGCCGAGGGCTATTTTTCGCACCGCCGGGTCCGGGGTATTGCTGACCATTTCTTTGATGGCGCACAGCCGCTCTACTTTGGCAAAATTCAGGTCGCGGGCAAGATACACTGACCCCATACCACCCAGTCCCAGAATCCGCATAATTTCATAGCGGTTTTGCAAGATTGCGCCTTTGGGCAAAATCTGTTCGCCAATTGCCGAATCACCGCTATTTAAGTTTTTTAAGTGTTGTGTCTCTAACGCCACCAATCCCTCCTGAAAGGGGAGAAACATTGTGCATTTTTATAATTATTGCACAGTTGAATTATACGTCTTATGGGGATTAGCGTCAACTTATCGGCTTCTTTCCGTAAACAGCACTACCAGCGCCAATATCCCCAATAGACTGAATATCAGTCCCCGGCGCACAGATTGCGGTTGATAGCGGAACGTGAGCGTATGTTCTCCGGCGGGAACTTCCACTGCACGGAACTGAATGTCGGCGGGGAGGATGGGCGCAGGGGTGCCGTCAATATCTGCCGCCCAGCCGGGATAATCGGTGTCGGTGAGCAGTATCCAGCCCGGTGATGTCAAATTGGTGTGGATGCGGACGGTTTCCGGTTTATACTGCACCATATCCACCCGGTCGGACGGGCTATCCTCCCCCAGCGATGTCACTCCCGTTTCACCGTTGTTCACCCGCACGATGGTGGTAGCGGGGTTAAATGCGGGGTCGCGCAGGCGGGTAACGGCGGCATCGGTATCGGGCACGGTTTCCAGCCGGTGGACGACAAAAGCGCGCGGCAGTACATCCGGATTTTCGTAAATTTTCACATCACCGCTGTGAACCATCCGGTAGTTGCCATCAGTGGTCACAATCAGCGAGCGGCTGGTGCGGCTGACGGGTTCGATGAGACTGACCCCACGCACGGTAACGGGTGATCGCGCCACCATCCCCACCGCGGTGATGGGGTCATCGGGGGGCAGCCCATCGAATATCATGTTGAAATCAAGCCCGTATTCCGCATTTTCCCACGGCGTGCCGCCGCCCGCCATCATATCGAACCGTTTTTCCGCGCCCGATGCGAACTGCACCACCAACTGTGCCACCGTGCCCGCCGCATCGCCATCGGGATGGAATACCACTCCAATGGCAGACGCCGGAAAATCGGCGGGAATGTCGGTTGTCCACGCTTTAGGGCGGGTGGGAGATAATTTTGCGGGGAACTGCAAATCGTAAAAAGTGCCATCCAGCCACACATCGAATACTTTATCGGTGATGATGTGCCGCACGCCCAGCAGTGACAGCAGCCGATTTTCCGGCACGCGGGTCAATTTTTCGCGCAGCCTGCCGTCCGGTGAAAGGTTATCATCCGGTAAAAACAGGCGTTCCAACTCAATGAACGATTTCAGCGGTAGCAGCCCGCCATCATACCCGTCCACCGCGTTCAGCCCGAAGACCAGCGGCAGATTAAAAAAGAGCACCTCTTTTTCTTTGGCGGCGATGATGTAATCGTACACGGCGCGGGGCGGCAGTTGGTCATCGAAAATATCGTGAATTTCCTGCAAATCGCCGGGGTCATACACAATGCCCGACAGCGACAAAAAACGGTCGGTGGGCGATTCTGCCGCTTGTAATTGAGCAATGGATGGACGCAGGAACGAATATGCCTCCGGTGCGGTCGGCTGGTTGTACCGCAACCCCTGCGCCGCGAAAAAGAGTTCGGCAGGGATGAGCGCCAGCGCGAGCCACTGCTGCCACGGGCGTTTCATCTGCGCGAAACCGATGGCAGCCAGCATCGCCGCGGCGAAAGTGTACAGCAGCAGCCAGCGGGCGGGCACGCGGAACAGGTCAAACCCCGGCACAAATTTGTACAGCAGAAAATATACGGGTCCGGTAAACACCCCGAACGCGAGAAAGAAGCCCGCCGCACCGGTGAGCAGCAGCGCCCCGGCGGTAGCGTTTCGTGCCCGCCGCAGCGATAGCGCGCCCCACACCGCCAGCGCCAGCGGGATAATGCCAATATATGCCACAAATTCACTGAACGCCTGCCCCAGCTTTGCTTCCAGATTGATGCCGTATGGCGGGAAAATGGTGTACAGCGCTTTCAGCGGATTCAGACTGAACGATACCACTTCATTGAATGTCAATCCGCCGCTGCGAATCGACTGCCGGGTCAGTTCGGCGGTGGGGAAAATCTGAGCGGCGGCGATGAACACTGCCAGCACGATGGCGGCAATCAGCGGCAGAAAATCCATCAGCAGCGGGGGGATGAGCCGCAGGGCGAAACGGTCGCTTTTGGGGGAAAAGAGTGTGCGCCATTCGGTGGGGGAAATCCACGCCCACAGCCGCCGAAACACGCCGAACAGCCCCAGCCCGAACAGCGAAATATACGCCGATTGCGTGTGTCCCGCCAGCAGCATCAGCGCCACCACCGCCCCCAGCGCGGCGATGGCGCGGCGAGTTCTGGAGAGGTTTTTTACACAGAGTTTTATGGCGTTCGCGCCGAGAACACAGAGGTTTTTTAAAAAACTCCGCGAGTCTCTGTGCGGACTCGGTGCTCTCTGTGTTCCAAAATCAATCCCATCAAACGCCAAAAAGAGCCACGGCAGCCACGCCGACACCTGCAATTGGTTGAGATGTTCGACCTGCCCGCCCAGAAAGCCACTGAAGGCGAACACCATCCCGCCCGCCAGCGCCGCCATCGGCGGGAGTTTGAGGTTTTTGCGGGCAAACAAAAACGCGCCTACCCCGGCGATGAAAATGTGCAGCCCAATGCTGTACGCCACCTGCTTCGGCGGAGATGCCCACAGGAAAAGCCAGTTTAGCGGGTACAGCAATCCGACCTGACTATTTGCCAAAAACGGCGCGCCCATAAAAATGTGGGGGTTCCACAGTGGCAGCCGCCCCGCCAGCAGCGCGTCGGTGGCGTAGGCTTTGTACGGGTAAAAATAGAGGAACACATCCACCCCCACCAAAATCAAATTGGTGAGAATGATTTTCCGGAAGAATATCAGGGTGAAGGTGAACAGGGCGATGATTGGTGTGAGTTTTTTAGTATGGTTGTGCATGGTTTGTTGTTGATGTAGGGGCGGCTCGCGAGCCGCCTCTACGGTCGTTAATGACTAGAATTCCATGGAAATGATTTGGCATAACAACCCATTCATCGAGTGAGATATAGTCGTAACGTTGTTCCAATCATTTCCAACTTTGTGCTGCAATCTGCCCGAACACATTCAACGCCATTTCAACACGGACAATTTCGCCAAATAACGATTCTCGATTGTGCGTGCAAATGGTGACGAAATACGCGCCGGGTTGGGAATAATCGTAATTTTTCAGCTGGATTGATTTTCGTGAGGGCATTTTGTTTTTGATGTTGGGCGGCTCACAAGCCGCCCCTACGGCTTTTTATAATTAGCCTCATTTAACCACACATCCGACATTCAATCAACCCCCACAATCCGATACAGAAACACCCCCGGCGAGCCGTCGGGGTGGTAGGTTTTGAAGACGGATTCCAGCCGCAAGCCGACCCCCGCCAGCGAGAGTGTCGCCGGGGTGGTGGACACCCATGCCGGAAAAGCAATATACTGCACGCCGTCGCGGTCGGCGGCGGCAAATTGCGCCAATTCATCCGCCGATTGCCAGAAACGCACATCGTACGGGAAACCGAGCAG
>CAYZQQ010000329.1:0-4494 GCA_964480075.1 uncultured Anaerolineaceae bacterium | reverse complement strand
AATTTGACCACCGGCAGCGAATGGCAGATTCTCGGTGAAATGTACGAGCCGAAATCGCCCACATGGTCGGCGGACGGTACGCAGATTGTCATCAATTACCAGCACGGCGGTGCGCGTGAGCCATATCGGAAATGTGTGAGCTTCGGGCATAAAATTCCGAGAAAGGCGTATCATATTTGGATTGACCGCAACGCGCAGAAAATCTGTTACTGGATGCCCGCCGATACCCATTGGCAATTACGGCAGGTGGATGTGTCCACCGGCGCATTTGAAGATTTGCCGTCCGCACTATATTCCATGGCGCCGACATGGGACCCCGCCAACAATTGGCGCGTGGTTTTCGGCAGCAGTACCGGTTTGCAGCAATTCGATTTGGATCGCAGCGAATATTTTCCCTTTGGCACGCTTGACGTACGCGACCATGCCCCGGTTTTCTCGCCGGATGGCAGCGCCGTTGCCGTGACATACAAACAGGATACCCACTGGGAAATCTACACCATCAATACGACAACCAGCGCGCGCATACGCCTGACACAGTCACCACTTTTTGCTGCAACGGCGGTAAACAGTGCCGCTCCCGCATGGTCTGCCGGTGGCAGTCGGATTTATTTTTTAACCGACCGAACCGGCAAATGGGATTTGTGGGTAATGAATGCCGACGGCAGCAATCCGCATGCGCTTTTTTCTGCTGATATTGCCAGCCGGCTCGATTTTCAATATTCCGGGGTGGATGAACGGATAATTGCGGGGGTCAATTGATGATTACGCGAAAGTTACCGGTGAACGATGAAACATTTAATTGAAATTTCGGATTTGACAAAAATATATCAGATGGGATTGGTGCAGGTGCATGCCCTGCGCGGTGTGTCACTGACCATTGACACCGGCGAATATGTGGCAATTGTCGGTGCGAGCGGGTCGGGCAAGAGTACGTTGATGAATATGATTGGCTTGCTCGACCGCCCCACCGGCGGCAGGTATCGCTTGCAGGACACCGAAGCCAGCGAGTTGAACAAATCAAAACTTGCCGACCTGCGCAATCACGAAATTGGGTTTGTATTTCAGCAGTTTAATTTACTGCCACGCGTCAACGCCCGGCGGCAGGTGGAATTGCCTCTTTTTTATGCGGGCATTTCAGGCAAACAGCGGCATCAAATGGCAGCAGAAGCGCTATCGCTGGTAGGATTGGCAGACCGCATGCACCATCGCCCCGATGAACTGTCCGGTGGACAGCAACAGCGCGTTGCCATCGCCCGTGCATTGGTCAATCGCCCCAGCATTTTACTGGCAGACGAACCCACCGGCGCGCTCGACAGCAAAACAGGGCAGGAAGTGCTATCACTATTTGAGGAATTGAACGCGCAGGGCATCACGGTTATTGTGGTCACCCACGATGCGCACGTGGCAGAACGCGCCCGGCGGATTGTCACCCTCAGCGACGGGGTGGTTATCTCTGATATCAATGGCTCCGGGGAGGAAATTCAACAATGAAAGCATTTAAATATGTGCAAGTAGCCATCGAAAGTATTTTGGCACACAAAATGCGCGCTATTTTGACGATGTTGGGCATCATCATCGGGGTGGCAGCCGTGCTCATCACCCTGGGCATCGGGCGTGGCGCCGCCGCCAGTATTACCCGCAATGTCACCAGTCAGGGAACCAATCTGCTCACCATCACCCCCGGCTCGGTGAGTGTGGGGGGGGTGGCGGGCGGCAGTGGCTCGGCGAACACACTCACCATGGGCGACGCCGCAGCGCTGACGGACAAAACGCTCCACCCCGCCGTGGACATGGTCGAACCGGAATATTCCGGCAGTGCGCAACTGGTCTATAACGGAAGCAACACCCGCAACACAGTCATCGGCACCACCGCCGATTACTTGACCATCCACAACTCGGAAATAGCGTCCGGGCGGTTCCTTTCTGCGGACGATATGGTTCAGCAAAACCATGTGGTGGTGTTGGGCTATACCGCTGCCACCGATTTATTCAGTAACACAAATCCGGTGGGCGAATTTGTGCGTATCAACGGCGAACCGTTTCAGGTCATCGGCGTGCTGGCAGAAAGCGGTGGATTTGGGCGCAACAACCCTGATTCGCAAGCGTATGTTCCGCTTGAGGTAGCGCAGGGACGGCTGTTCAACGCCCCGCGCTATCGCGGTGAATACACCGTCAACATCATCACCGTGATGGCAGTGGACGCAGCATCGGTAGACGCAGCGCAAGCACAGGTGGAAGCCACCCTGCGGCTGCGGCACAATCTCGGCGCGGACGATGACAACGATTTTGAAATGTTTAATCAAGCCAGTTTACTGGAATCGCTGTCAACCATCACCGACACGCTCACTATTTTTCTGGGCTCTATCGGCGCGATAAGTCTGCTGGTGGGCGGGATTGGCATTATGAACATTATGCTGGTGTCGGTCACGGAACGCACGCGCGAAATCGGGTTGCGAAAAGCCATCGGTGCGCATGACAGCGATATTTTGCTGCAATTTCTGGTCGAAGCGCTAATGCTCACAATTTTAGGCGGATTGATGGGCATGGGGCTGGCTTATGGATTGGCATGGGTATTCTCACAAGTTCCGGCTGTCACGTTCTCGGTACTCATCCAAGCCGATGCCCTGATGCTGGCGCTGGGATTCAGTGCGCTGGCGGGGCTGGTATTTGGCATTTACCCCGCCATGCGCGCCACCCAACTTGACCCCATTGAAGCATTGCGCTCTGAATAACAAAATTTTATCCCCCACTATATTAATGGAGATTGAAAAATGAAACAAAAGAAATTGTGGATTATCATTGGTGTGGTTGCTGTTCTGGCGGCGGTCGGTTATTTTGTCGTGCCGAACTTCTTGTCGTCGCGGTCAACCACTCCGCAAGTGAACGCCCAAGATGCAGCGGCGCCGGATACCACCACCATCCGTCCCGCTACCGATGCGGCGCAGGTGAACGCCGCCGGAAATATCGCCCTGCAAAAAGAGCGTCCGGTGGTGCTAGAAGTGGATGGCATCGTCACCAACGTAGCGGTAAATGTGGGCGATGTTGTTTCCAGCGGCGATGTTCTGCTGGCGCTCGACACCACCGATTTGGCGCGAACGGTTCAAACCGCAAAATTGAATCTGCAATCGGCGCAGGCAAGTCTGGACAAACTGACCGAAGCTGCCTCGGCAGAAGAAATTGCTGCGGCGCAAGCCAGCCTCACCAGCGCGCAGGAAAATCTACAAGAAGTGCAAGCCGGTCCCAGCGATGAAGAATTGGCGGCGGCGGCGGCAAATCTGCAATCAGTGCAGGCAAAATATCAAGATTTGCGCGATGGTCCCAGCGACGCCGAATTGACCCAATTGAGCGCGAACATGGAAAAAGCGCAAATTACGTTACAACAAGCGCAGTGGAGTTACGACAAAATAGCATACAGCGATTCTGTCGGTTCCAGTTCGCAAGCGGCACAGTTACAGCAAGCCACCATCGACTATGAGTCGGCAAAAGCGGCATACGAGCAATCAACCGCTGCCGTATCGCAGGCAGACTTGCAATCGGCGTGGAGTGCGGTGCAATCGGGACAGCAGCAATTGGACGACCTGAAAGCCAAACCCACCGCCGCCGAACTGGCATCTGCGGAGGCGCAGGTTGCCAGCGCCGCCGCCAATCTTGACAACTTGCTGAATGGCACCAGCACCGCCGAACTGCAATCGGCGCAAATCAGTGTGGAAAAAGCGAAACTCGATTTGCAGCAGGCAGAAGAAAATTTGGCAAAAGCAAACCTATCGGCGCCCATTGACGGCACGGTGCTGGCGGCAAACGTGGTCGAAGGGCAACGGGTTTCATCGGGATTGACCGCGTTCACGCTGGCGGATACCGACGCGCTGGAATTGACGGTCAATGTGGCAGAAGTGGACATCAGCAAAATTACGCCGGGGCAGCAAGCGGAAATCACCGTGGACGCCTTGCCCGACCGCACGTTCAGCGGCGAAGTTTCCCGCGTTGCACCATCAAGCACGTCGTCATCGGGAGTGGTCAATTACCCCGTCACCATCGCCATCACCGATGATGATTTGACCGGCATTCGCTCCGGCATGACCTCCGTCGCCACCATTTTTAGCGGTGATAGCAGTCAAGCTGCATGGCTGGTTCCAACCAGTGCCGTTCGCGACCGAAATGGAAACACGATGGTGTTAGTGCTGCGCAATGGTCAACCCACACCGGTGCAGGTTGAAAAACAGGGAACCCAGGGAGAATGGACAATTGTGGTTTCGCCAGACTTAAAAGCAGGCGATGAAGCCATCGGCGCGGTGACTCTGCCGTCGCAGCAAAATAACACCCAACGCGGTTTCTTCCCCGGCAGTGGACGTCCCCCCGGCGAGAGCGGCGGGAACGGCGGCGGACAGCGTTCGCAGTAATTCGCTGGAATCAAAAAAGGGATGAGCATTTCGGCTCATTCCTTTGGGTCTTCAGGATTTCAGGGGGTGCGCAAGATTGCCGCGTTTTTGCCTTGAA
>CAYZQQ010000328.1:0-4523 GCA_964480075.1 uncultured Anaerolineaceae bacterium | reverse complement strand
CAGCCTTCAATTCTACTGAATTGACAGACCAAGACACCTACAATATTTATGAATGGTTGCAAATTAGCTCAGAAAAAACGTCCGCGATGCCATTGAACCAATCGAATGAGCCACAATTGAGTGATGGCCAAATATTGGGGATGGCATTATGGACGCAATACGAATGTGACCAATGTCACGGCGCTTTTGCTCAAGGCAGTGCTACCGCGCCAACATTGGCGGGTATTACCTATCCATACGAAATGGAACGCGCGAATATGCGTCTCACGGGCGAAGAGATTCCACAGCATCAAGCAGAATTTATTCGTGACGTAATATTAAAACGTTTATACAACTGGTTACAATCGGGTGCTGATTCACAAGGTGGGTGCTAAAACATCACATTAAAATAAAAGAAGACCTTGCTGAATTTTAGCAAGGTCTTCTTTTATGGACTACTTTTCCGTTCCAAACCCGTTTAATCGCCGCCCTAATTCTCGATAACAATCTAAGCGAGCGTGTTTCTCTAAGTCAGCGGCAAATTGCGGCAACCAACGCAGTAAATGCTCGCTTTCAAATTGTCGATATGCTTGTTCAACTGATTCCGGTGCTTCAGATTGCGCGGCCAATTCCAGTAGGTATGCCAAGAATTGCAACTCAATCGGTAGAAAATCAGCGGTTTCTTGCGCGTGCTTGATGCCCCAACCCGCATAAAAGTTTGCCACGGCGGCCGTAGCGGTCGTCAATAATTGACCATCCAAATACGCCGATTCATAAGGTGGACACGGCACACCTTCGGCATTGTTGATGAATAGGCGCGTGTATTCAATTTGTAAATCTTCTAAATTTTCCGTAACAAACGTATTCGCCAATGTTTGAATTTCAGCGCTGTCAATTTCGGTGGCGCGGGCGCTTAATTCAGTTGTGATTTCGGGCTGAGGATACATCAAACAGAGGCTCAAAAAGTGATAAACTGTGGAACTCATCATCATAATTATACCGCCAATCGAGTGTCAGGGGTTACAGGGTTTGCCGGATTTATCAACAGATTTCCGGACTGAATTGTTACTGCCAAATACTGCATCGGGCTGGTAGCCGGACCGTGGGTGACGTCACCTTTGTGATTGAAGCGGCTGCCGTGGCACGGGCAAGCGAAGGCCGATTCATCTTGCCTAAGCGTACAACCCAAGTGTGGGCAAATGGCGCTCATTGCAAAATAACCATCGTCATCACGCCCTACCCAAGCGATTGCCGCCGCAACAAATGTTAGCGAATCGTTTGGGAAATCGGCGGCTGCGCCCACGATTATTGGCATCGGCTCGGGTTGGATAATGGGGGGTTGCAAAAAGCGAACACTGCCTTTTATAGCCTCCCAAGTTATCGTCAATAGACCGATATTTCCAACCCACAACAGAAAACGGCGGCGTGATATGGGGTCTTTCGACGTGTTACGGTCACTCATAAAACCTCATCGTTGATAAGTATGGCATTGATGGCAATAGGCCGAATCTTGTCGGCTTCCATCCTGCTGACAGCCCGACCCTTTCACCGGATTAAATGGATATTGTACCCCCGATACTTTGCCGGTGAGTACATATTGCCCGTTAAGTAGTTGCACATTCCCCAATAATTCGTCTCGTGATGTTTTTACCACTTGGTCGCCAATTTGCAATTGATAATTTGGATTTAATGCCGATTGGCGCAATACAGTTGTGTCGGTGGCGGTTACGGTGACAAAGTTTGGCAAAGTTTCTACCGTGCCGTGGCAGGTTTGGCATTGTGTATATTGCATTTCTTGTTGATTCGGATGAATATCGCCGTCGCCCATTGCCTCTTGCGCACTATGGCAATCAATGCAATCCAGTTCCCATTCGCACAAAGTGAATTTGCCGATGGGTTGATAATATTCAATCAACCGTCGCCCCTCTTCGGGCATTTGAGCCGAAATTGGCGCGCCGAGCGGCGGTAAGTCATCGCGCAGCAAAAAATCCATTTGCCGCAATGAATAATTGCCACGGTTGTGACAGTGATTGCATTGGGTGTATGGAATAGCGGTGGTTAACCGATGGCTTTGCATATGCCCGGGTTCATGGTGTGGAATAGTGGGGTCATCGCCTTGGTAAAGTCCGTCGTTTTCATATAAAACGTGGCAAGCGGCACATCCGGTGGCGCGATAAAAATAGGGTTCGGCGCGGGCGGGTTCGGAGAGGTGGCAACCGGCATCAAGACAATTTTCTGCAAATTTTAGGTCGATGGGATTGTCTGAGGCATGAGGAAAGGCTTCTAAATCCGATAGTCCGTGTGCGGCGGCGATACCGTCATTATCGGTGACGGCGAACACACCGTATTGAGGTAGCTCATCAGTTTGAGCACCAAACGCGAATCGCACTGCTGCAATTCCACCGGCATAAGTGGCTTGTAAACTTCGCTGCACACCCTCGACGTGATTTTTGGAAAGATCGGTTGTGTCGCCATGGCATCCTTGACCGCAACTTTGCGCCACTACCGTCAAATCGCTGGGATTTTTCCCACCACGCATACCGATGTGGGCTTGCTCTGCTTCAAGCGTTAGAGGATTGCCACCATGGCAAGAAACGCATCCAAAAACCTCCACCGGATGCGAAAGGCTAATTTCTTGCAACCCAATGTGACAGCTAACGCACAACTCAGGTTCGCCAGTCATTTGTGGTACAATTTGGCGCACAGAAATGTCTGCCGATTGAGCTGTTTGCTGAAAATATTGTTGCTGATATTGTTTCCACATTGGGGTTTGATTTTGTTGAACTGCTAAAAACCAGGCACCCAAAAGTAGCGCCACACCGGCCACAAACCCGAAAATATGTTTTGTAGAAGTCAGCATCGCTTTACTCTGAGTTTCACTATCGCCACCACGCGATAGCGGTTAAGATGATGATGATTACAAAAATTAGGGTGAACAGCGATTGAACTTTCCAACGCTCTGAAGCGAACCATACCCCACGCCCGCCACCCTTTGGATCGAAAAATGGAATCAACGCCAGTAGAAAAAATCCACCAAGTGGTAGTATCCATCCTGCCCATAATGGCGGTAGATAGCGCAACAATTCTTGAATGGACAAAAAGAACCAGGGCGCTTTGATTTCGGCAATGCCGGAAGCTGATAAATCGGCGGGTGAACCTAGCGGGGGGATGATAAATCCGGCAAGCAACAAAAGCACCGCCACTGCAATCAACGTTGTCAGTAACTCGCGTGAGAGTAAGGTTTCTCGTGTAACGGTAATACGCGATTCTTGTGACGTGGGTACAGGGTGCGAAATTCCCCCGTCCACTCGGATGCGCCAAATGTGATACGCTACCCCAACAAGGGCGGGGATAGTCAATCCAAAAACGTGCCACGAATAAAATCGAAGGATGGCCGCACCACCCAACGTTGTGTCACCCACTGCCCAAATGTAAAGCTGATTGCCAATATTGGGAATGACTTTCAGTAAATTGGTGCCGACTAAAAGCGCCCAAATGCTTTCTTCGTCCCATCGCAATGCAAAACCTGTGAAATTCCAAAGCAGTGTCAGCAATAATAATCCGATGCCAATCAGCCAATTGAAGTCTCTGGGGGGGCGGTAGCCGCCGGTATAAACCACACGCGCCAAATGCAAAACCGTAGTCACCACCATCGCCTGAGCCGACCAATAATGTAGCGAGCGAACCAACGCCCCCCACGAAACGACACTATTTATAAATGCAACACTGGCATGAGCATCGTCAAGGGTTGGCACATAATAAAACATCAAATACGCGCCGGTAATTACAGCGATAATCGTACTTAAAATCGCCAATCCACCCAATCCGAAAGTGTAAGTGAAGCGAGCACCACTCGCCGGAATGTGGGGCGGATGCAAGTTATATATGAAGCTTTTGTTGCTACGCCACAACTGAAGGTTTTTAATTTGGCGACGAAAAACATATTTCATCAAATCTCATTTGGTGCCGAATTTTATTATCGCGCGTGAAAAATGGCACACTGACAAGTCAGTATTTTAGCATAGTCTGATTGTAGTAACAATTAATGACTATTTAGTTGAAGTGAATTTTACCCTAAATTCGCTACGAAAAGCCTTAGATACTTTCCGATGCTTCCTGTTTTATGCCAATTTGTAACTGTTCAGGTGTCATTGCGAAGTCCGCAGGACTGAAGCAATCCCTATCATTTAAACACAGCGATTGTACCCCGTAGGGCATCCTTGACTTCGCTACGCTCGCAATGACATGCTTAAAACCGATGGCCGAACAATTATGCCAATTTTATATTGCTTTTGTATAATTGTTATCACACATTCTATAAAAATATAAAGCAAAGGGTTGTAGAGAGACGCTCTGTGTTTTAGCCCCCATAATTTAGGGAGCAAAATTAATAAGTTTAGGAGGCTCAAATGCGAATTTGAGTAAATAAATACCTGAGCATAAATTTTTTGGTGTTTTTATCTTCATCGGTTGCTAACCCCCACCCCAACCCTCTCCCTGTGAGGGCAATGGCGTTAAGTTAAGGATTTAGAGAGGGTCAAAAG
>CAYZQQ010000327.1:0-4528 GCA_964480075.1 uncultured Anaerolineaceae bacterium | reverse complement strand
GTACCTTTTGCGCCCCGCCGCCGCGCGAGCATGATGAGTTGGCGCTGCCATCACAGAATGTATTAAAATTAGCGGGATTACCTGCGACAACTTGATAACCGAGCACCTCCAACCCGTCTCTAAGTCCCAGTGAGGTGGGGGTGCCGCCTTGCGCGCGAGTGTCCTCCACCCCTTTTAACACGGTGGTATAGCTAATGGGGTTGCTGCCGGTAACACAGTCAATGCCTTGAGTGGCGGCGGCGCGTTTACATGCCAACTCGGTTTTTTGTGTTCCTGAGCTGCTGTAATACACAAATCCAACCTGGTCACGTTTGGCATCTAAGCGGGTGATGAAGAATTTTACAGCTTCTTTGGCTTTTCGCAGCGGCATTTCCCATTCATCAAACATGGGGTCGGTGCGATTATCTTTCGGTTTGCCCATTAACTTTAAGGTGGGGTAGAACGTGCATTGATTCAGGTCGGTGACATTTGTTCCGTATTCCACATTGCAGACGTCACACGCGGCGCGATACGCCGAGGCGGCAGTTGCCGGTTCTTGACGGATATCCAGCGCTCCCGACGGGTCGAGCGCGGTGCCATTCCCGTTATCCCCGCTGGTAGAGGGGTTGTCGGTGAGCACGATGCGGTCAATGCTGTACCCGGCGCTGCCGGCGTAAATGTAGAGCCGATAATTTTGGGTGGTGTCAACGGTAAATGTTCCCATTTGCAGCCAACGCCACGAGGCGCTATTTTGTACCGGATTACCGGAATGGTCGGTAATGTCTTGCACGGCACCCCCGGAGGGGGGGGTGCGAACTTCAAATGGGTCGCTGACGGGGGTCAATGCCCAATAAGCGTTGCTGCGGTTGGGGTCGCCCCATATACCGGTATCGAAATCCATTCCCCGCCCGGCATGCACGCGAACCCAAATATAGCCGGTAGTGCCGGTTGTCCAACCGGCTTGCTGATACAGATGGTAGTCGTATTCCAGCCACGGCGAGTTGCCGGATTGGGCATCAGCGAGGGTGGCGTGTTTGCCGTAAATAGCGCCTTGACTACCGAGAATAGATGGGTGATATGCCATGTGCGCCCCGCGGGTGTCGATGGATGTGCCGCTTGAGGCGTAATATGGGGTGTTCTCGCTGGAATAGTTGGCTTCACCGCGCTGCATCGCCCAGTAGCCTTTGCCCGACGCTTGCAGTTCGGGGTCGGCGGGGTTGGGGTTTAAAGAATAGAGTTCGGCTTCAATGACCGCATAGTGGAAGTTGTTGTTATCGGTATAGACAGTATCGCCATAATCGAAACTGTATAAGTTTTGCGGTGTCGGCAAAAATTGGTCGGCATCATAACCGGGGGTGGTACAGGCTTCAATGCGGTTGATGTTGGAAAACCCGTCGGATAACCCCAGCGGGTAAATAACCCCGTTGGTGGGATAGCTGTAATAGCCGGAATAACGCGGGTGGTCAGTGACGGTGGTAGCCGGGTCAAGATAGTCCGGGTCGTTGTGAGGCAGCCGGTCTTTGCGCTCCCAGCAGCCGTAGCAGACCGGGTCAAACTCCATCGAACCGGAGCGGTCAAGCACCACCACGGCGTCAATGCTGTCCAGATTTTGCGCTATGGCATGAGTTGTTACGGGCACAAACGGTCGCCCCAGCAGTTGGAAGAAATTCATATTTACTTTAACCGTGCCGGTAATGCTAATTTTGTTGGCTTCGCCCAGCACGCCGGTGGCGCTGTTACATGCTGTGCCGGGGTCGGTTTGGTAGCTGTAGGTATCAATATAAAAGACGTTGGTCACATCAGCATCATTGCCACTGATTTGATAGGGATACCACCAATTAGCCGGCGCGCCCTGCGGGGGGTTAACCAGCTTGTTTGTGTCTCCGTCTCCGCCCCCTGCCGTTTGACGAGAGCCATCTGCGGCGTACCAGTTTCCAACATCGCTGATGCACCCGCGCACGTAGATATTTGAGTCGTTTAAATCGTATGTATTCAATCCCAAATAGTCGATGGCGCGCATAATGGCTTGCTCTTCATTTGCCAACTCGGTGACGCCGCTCAATGCAGCGGCATCAACGGCGCGTCCCAGTTGCGTTTTTTCGATGTAAATCATGCCGCTATCAATGCCCAACCCCAGCAGAGCGACCAGCCCGATGAACGAGAACGCCAAAATGATGATGCTTTGTCCCTTTTCGCGGTTTAGTTTTCGGAAGGGTCGGGTGAAATTTATTTTCCACATAATGACGCTCCATATGTTGGTCAGTGGATACTGCTTTAATTGTTTTCGGTGGGGCTGCCCGCCGAACTATCTAAGAACCATTGCCCGGACACGCATAGGCTACATCGGCATCAACCAGCCGGGCGGTGATATAACCGTTATAACTGTTGCCGGCATAGTTGGTGTAACTGCATTGGCTGCCGCTATCCAAACAATAATCGGTAATTTGTACCAGTGCGAATTTTGCCACACGATAGCGGCGTGGGTTGGCGGGTGGTCCCTGAAAGGTATCCCAAATGGGAACCATAATTGTCTGGTTCTTAACAATATCCAATAAATTCTGCACTTCTGAACTGTTGTGATTGCCGCCATCAGAGCCAATCCAGTCCCCGGCGTTGAGCATCGTGTCGGATGGGTCGGTGGGGTCGGCGTCGGTAAAATCATTACCGGCGAGGCGCGGGTTGGTCAGTTCATCTTCAACATAATGTGAGCTGGGGTTTGGCTGCCACGAAATCCAGCCGCGGTCGCTGCTGTTGCCGCCATTCCAAATGTCACGCTCATCGCTCCCGCCCGGTGTCCACCCGGTCAGCGTATTGAGGCTCAGGGCGATGGGGTAGACCTCACACCGCGCCAAGTCTTGCGAATCGACCCGCATGGTGGTTTGGGCATACAGCGGCACGGGATTCAAAATCCACGACATAATCGGCACACCCAGCAACTGTGGCTGCTCATAAAACATTTCCACAATGATGACAGAGTTGTTTGACCAGATGCCGGTAATACCTTTGCGTCCCAAATTACAGTTCAGTTGATCGTTTTGCTGTTTTAACTGTGTTGCCAGCGCGGCGGTGTCCAATCGGGTGACGACGGCGGAGGTGGTGGGGTAAGTATAGCGCAGGTAGCTGTAATTGGGCATATCGGGGTAAAGCACCATATCGTCCAATGTATCATCCGGTGAGCAGGTGGTATAACAGCCGGAGCCGCTGCACGGCGCTTGGGTATCGACGACAATATGGGTGACGATAATGGCGGCGCGGGGGTCGGTGGGCGTGCCGCCGCCGTTAAAAAGATATTGCGGCAGTTGCAATTGTCCGGCATTGCTGATGAGCGTATGGGTGATAACGTTGCTATACCCGATGTCTGCGGCTGTATACCCCTCAAAATCGAGTGCGCCTTGTCTAATGGAAAAACGGGTCGCTTCGCGGTCAACGGCGGTGAGCGTCAGCGAGCCCCAAATAGCGTACCCCACTTCAAACAATCCCAGCAGCATAAATGCCAGAATCGGGACGATGAGCGCCATTTCTACCATACCTTGAGCGCGTTCTTTTTTGGCTGATTTTTGTAACTTCATAAGTGTCTCCCGTCCGGAAACTATTGCCGCTGCAAGCTTGATACAATTTTGGTTACAGCGCCCGTTTGAGCATCAATAAATACGGTATGGTACATTTTTGTGGTTTTATCGTACCCGGCGACTGTCCATTGTAAGGGTGTATTGGGCTCGCTGATTTGCAACTGAGCCACAACCTGAATGCCGGGTATGGCGCTGATGAGCGACAATCCGCCGTAATTCAACCATGTGTTCACCGCCGCCGGGCTGTCGATTGCCCAATTCTCGGCGGGGACGGCATACGGCGTCGTGTAAATCCGTTCGCCATGAAGCGTGCCCATCACGCTGCCATCGGGATTGACGGTGATGAAAAAGAATCGTTTTCGGCTGGGCGAATAATACCGATAGGTCCAGAATGTCGGGCTGCCAACAGCGTCTACTGTGGCATCTTCCCACGTCCCCGTGACGGCAAATAATTGGGCGTCGGCTGCCCACTGCGAAAGTTTTGCCTGCGCCGCCGCTTGCATATTTTTGGCGGTTACTTGGCTGAACGTTACCGTCACGGTGGCTTGCGGGGCGATGACCGCTTCGCCGGGAGCGGAGTTTCGCGGGGTAATGCCGGGTGAAAGGATGAAATAGCCCACTGTTCCTAGTAATGCGCACCCGATGATCCAAAACCCGACTATTAAAATAATATCGCTGCGCCGAAGTTTAAATTTCATATAAAATTGTTATTTCATCACCAACGGCAGGTAAATGGTGTATTGCTGGATGCGGGTGATTGCATTCCTTTCCAAAACTACCTGCCCGGCGCTGCCTTGATTCCACAATTTTGCCGAGTTGATGATGGTTACCGGAATGAGAAGCTGGTCTTTGGTGGTTGCTGTCATCGTGATAATTATGGTTGTTGCGGCGGTAATATTACCCGTCCACGTAAAGGTATTGACCGTTGGCGTGATATTATTACTGTGGGCGATAATGGTAACATCAGCCGGAATGTTGAA
>CAYZQQ010000326.1:0-4532 GCA_964480075.1 uncultured Anaerolineaceae bacterium | reverse complement strand
AGATGATATTTACGATGAAATGCTGACCACCCATCCCACCGTGCAGTGGAACGGCAAAAAATATCCGTCGCTGGATGATGTGAAACATGCCATCAATGTCATTCTCCGATTAGCGCCGGAAACCAACGGGCAGTCTGCCTACCGCGCATTTAAATCGCATGAGAAAAAAGTGGGCTTGCCGCTGGCAGATTTGGCTGAAGCGGCGCAAAGCGTGACGATGACCTTTGAGGATTTAAAAACACAGCCGCGCCGGTTGCTCACCAGCCCCGTTTGGTCGGGACTCATCAACAATGGGCGCGCATACACGCCGTTTTCCAACAGTATTGAACGGCTGGTTCCGTGGCGCACGCTCACCGGACGACAGCAATTTTACCACGACCACGAAGCATATATCGCCTTTGGAGAACATCTGCCCACCTACAAAATGAAAGCGTCGTCGGAAATGTATGGCGACCTGCGAAACACGGAAAAAGATGGGGAAAGTATGGAGTTGAACTACCTGACCCCGCACGGCAAATGGCACATTCACTCCACCTACGGCGATACCCTGCGCATGCTCACCTTTTCTCGCGGGTGTGACCCCCTGTGGATGAACGACAAAGACTCGGAAAAACTGGGCATTGTGGATAACGACTGGGTGGAGGCATACAACGACCACGGGGTGGTTGCCACTCGCGCCATCGTCAGCGCCCGCATTCCGCGCGGAATTTGCATTCAATATCACTCGCCGGAACGAACCATTTCCATACCGAAATCACCTCTGCGCGGCGACAAACGCGCCGGCGGGCACAACAGTCTCACGCGGGTGCGGCTCAAACCCAATTTGATGATTGGCGGCTATGGACAATTTACCTACGGCTTCAACTATTGGGGTCCCACCGGCGTAAACCGTGACACCCACATTCGCGTGCGAAAACTGCCGGGCAAACCGCAATTTTAGGCAACCACAAAACAGAAGGAGCGACTAAATGAATGTAAGAGCACAAATTTCGATGATGTTTCATCTGGACAAATGTATCGGTTGCCACACCTGCAGTCTCGCTTGCAAAAATATCTGGACAGACCGCGAAGGCACCGAATATATGTGGTGGAACAATGTAGAAACCAAACCCGGCACCGGCTATCCCACCAAATGGGAGGACCAAGACAAATATCGCGGGGGATGGCAGAAAAACGGCAACGGCAGCGTCCACCTGCGTGCCACCGATAAACTGCGCGGGTTCACCAATATTTTCCACCAGCCATACCTGCCCACCATTGATGATTATTATGAACCGTGGACCTACCGCTACAGCGACCTGTTTGACGCGCCCCCCGGTGATGACCAGCCGACCGCGCGCCCCATCTCGCTCATCACCGGCGCGCCGATGGACATTGAAGCCGGACCCATCTGGGATGACGACCTGAGTGGCTCGAATATTTACGCCGCCAATGACCCCGATTTTAGCGACCTGACCGAACCGGAGAAGCAAGCCTTTTTCGAGATGGAACGGATGGTGTTTTTCTATCTGCCGCGTATCTGCAATCACTGCCTTAACCCCGGCTGTGTGGCGGCATGCCCCTCCGGCGCGCTGTACAAACGCGGTGAAGACGGCATCGTGCTGGTAAACCAAAACGTCTGCCGCGCCTGGCGCTATTGCGTTTCGGCGTGCCCATACAAAAAAGTATATTACAACTGGAAGTCCGGGAAATCGGAAAAATGTATCCTCTGTTTCCCCCGGCTGGAAAGCGGACAAGCGCCGGCGTGCTTCCACAGTTGCGTCGGGCGTATCCGCTACCTCGGCGTGGTGCTGTACGATGCCGATTTGATTGAAGAAACTGCCGCCGCTCCGGACAACGAATTGGTGCAGCGCCAGCGCGATATGATTTTAGACCCCTTTGACCCCGCCATCATTGCTCAAGCCGAAAAAGACGGCGTGCATCATTCCGTCATCGAAGCCGCGCAAGAATCGCCGGTCTATAAATTTGTGAAAAAATGGCAATTGGCGTTACCCCTCCACCCCGAATTCCGCACCCTGCCGATGCTGTTTTACATTCCGCCACTGCTGCCGGTACTGGCGCGGATGGAAAATGGCAAAACATACAATGTGGACGCCACCGATTATTTCGGTTCGCTGGAAAAAGCCCGCGTGCCCATCAAATATATGGCAAACCTGTTTACCGCCGGCAATGAAAGCCACCTGAAGGAGACATTTGAAAAACTACTCACTGTGCGCATGTTCAAACGCGCCGAACAAGTGGGCGACATCAGTTCCGAAAAAGTGGCTGAAATGCTGGAAGCTACCGGACTCACCGCCGAAGCGTGCGAAGAAATCTTCCGGCTTACCTCCATCCCGACATTTGAAGAACGGTTTGTCATTCCGCCGATGCACCGCGAATATGCCACCGAACTGATGGGCGACCCGTACACCTTCAAAGCCGAAACCGGCATTGGTTTCCGCGAAAAACCCAAAAGGGGATTGTAAATGAATGCCCAACAACTAATTTATCGCTATTTTGCCGAATTGCTCAACTATCCCACCCCCCGTTTGGAGGGGCAGACGCGGATATGCCTTACGCTGTTGACGGTGGATTTTCCGGATGCGGCACAGCACATGCAAGCATTTTGGCAAAGCACTCAGACCCTCCCTTTGGGGCGAATGGAAGAAATTTACACCGGCACTTTTGATGTAAACCCAACCTGTTTCATCTATGCCGGATATATGCTTTTTGGCGAAAGTTTCAAACGCGGCAAGTTTATGGTTCGGTTGCAACAAGAATATCGTCACTATGGCTTTGACCGGGACAACGAATTGCCCGACCACTTGGCGGTAATGATGCGCTTTATGAGCGAGGTGGATCCGCTCGACCCATTTGTGCAATCACTGGTAGAGGATTGTCTCATCCCGGTTTTGGGGAAAATGATCGCCGGGTTCAATATTGACGGTAACAACCCATACCTGCAATTGCTGCTGACGGTAACGGGAGTTTTAGAGAAATCTTTAGTGGCTGAACCGGTTCTGTGATGTATTTGTGTTGGTAAACTTCTGTAAAATGGAGGGATTATATGACTTTTACCCAATTACTTTTCGGCGTATTTCCGTATGTCGCCATTGTTTTAGCGGTAGTGGGGACATTCTGGCGATATTGGAACAATAAATTTTCGTATTCCAGCCTGTCATCGCAATTTTTGGAAAATCGGCAACTCTTTTGGGGTTCCGTGCCGTGGCATTACGGCATTCTGGTGGTCCTGACAGGGCATCTGGTGGCTTTTCTGATACCCCGGTCAATTTTGGGCTGGAATGCTGTTCCGGTGCGGCTGTATATTTTAGAAGGCATGGCACTGGTGTTTGGCATTCTGGCACTGGTGGGATTGGTATTGCTCATCATTCGGCGGCTAAATAGTCCCCGTTTGTGGAAGGTGACGTCAACAATGGACGTGGTGCTGCTGTTGGTTTTGCTGGCGCAAGTGGTTGCCGGCGTGTGGACGGCTATTTTCTACCGTTGGGGGTCGTCGTGGTTTGCCGCATTTGCCACGCCGTATTTGTGGTCAATCCTAAAATTACAACCGGATATCGCTCTGGTAAACACCATGCCGTGGATGGTGCAGGTTCATATTTCCGGTGGTTTTGTGCTGTTGGCATTACTCCCCTTCACCCGACTGGTTCACCTGCTGTCGTTCCCGTATAGCTATCTGTGGCGTCCCAATCAGGTAGTGATATGGAATCGGCGGCGAAGTTTGCCGGGTTCGTAACAGAAAATTTACAATTTACAGGTCACTTCATAGCAGCATAGGAGGATGAAGTTGTGAAAACGTTAAAGGGCAGCCCAAATGAAGGGCTTTTCGGCGCGACACTTGGATTCTTTATTGGATTTGCGGCGGTTTCGTTATTTGGTCCGACGGCGCATAAATTTAAAGATGTGATGCAGCTCACCCCGGTGATGGTTGGTTTTTTAGTGGCAATGCCATCGCTCTCCGGCTCTTTATTGCGGATTCCGTTTTCTGCATGGGTGGATACTACCGGCGGCAGAAAGCCATTTTGGGTGCTGCTGCTTCTTTCAATTGTAGGAATGACCGGCTTATTTTTGGTAATTCATTTCCTCTACCCCGACCGGCTTACCCCCGGACTTTATCCGCTGTTACTGCTTCTGGGGTTGTTGAGCGGTTCCGGTATCGCCACATTTTCAGTGGGCATCAGTCAGGTGTCTTACTGGTTTCCACAGAAACGGCAGGGGTACGCGCTTGGAGCCTATGCCGGTATCGGCAATATTGCACCGGGACTATTTTCATTCTTGCTGCCGCTGGCGCTCGTCGGTTGGGGCTTGGCAGGGTCTTATTTAGCCTGGTTGATTTTCTTGGTTTTGGGAACGGCACTATATCTTGCCACCGGACGCAATGCGTGGTATTTCCAGCTTAGAGCGCAGGGGGAATCAGATGATGATGCCCGAACCGTCGCTCGTGAGCAGGGGCAGGAATTATTTCCGGCGGGGTCGCTGGTTGACAGTTTAAGGATTTCGGCGAAAGTGTGGAAAAACTGGGCGTTGGTCGCCAT
>CAYZQQ010000325.1:0-4541 GCA_964480075.1 uncultured Anaerolineaceae bacterium | reverse complement strand
CGAAGCCGATAAACCCGCCCTGTATAGCGCAGCGCGGCTTTTTGTGTACCCGTCGCGGTATGAGGGTTTCGGGTTGCCCGTGCTGGAAGCGATGGCGTGTGGCACGCCCGTGGTGACCACCAATGTGTCATCCCTGCCGGAGTTGGTGGGGGCAGATGCGTTTGTGGTGGACCCCGACGACTCGAAAGAACTCGCCGCGCCCATCATTTCGCTGGCGATTCAGGAAGATACGCACAACAAAATGGCGAATCGCGGCTACCGGCGGGCGCAGGAATTTGGCTGGCAAATAACCGCCCGCAAAACGTTGCAGGCGTATCGGGATGTTGCTTGATGAATGTATTGATGATTTCAAAAGCGTTGGTTTCCGGCGCGTATCAAAAAAAACTCGAAGAAATTGCCGCACATGATGATGTGAATCTCACGGTGGTTGTGCCGCCCGCATGGGGGTCGCAGCGGTTGGAACGCGCCCACACCAACGGATACCGGCTCATTGTCAGCGATATTCGTTTCAACGGCAATTTCCATTTCCATTTTTACCCAAAACTGAAACAAATTATGGCAGAAGTTGCGCCGGATGTGGTTCATATTGATGAAGAGCCGTACAATTTTGCCACCTTCCATGCGTTGCGGCTGGCGGAAAAACGGGGTGCGAAAACGGTGGTGTTCACCTGGCAGAATATCAACCGGCAGTACCCACCCCCTTTCCGTTGGCTGGAAAAATACGTGCTGGCGCACACCAACGGGCTGATTGCCGGCAATGCCGAGGCGCAGGATGTGTGGCGGGCAAAAGGCTACACCGGTAGTATGTGGCAGATTCCGCAGTTTGGGGTGGACCCCGCCATTTTCCACCGCCGCCGGCGGGTACACCGCGCCAGCAAACCAAGTGTGGTTTTGCAGCGCAGCGCCCGCCGTCCCAGCCAGCCGGCGCTGGTCATCGGGTATGTCGGGCGGCTGGTGGAAGAAAAAGGCGTGGAATTGCTGATGAAATCTATTGCCGGGCTGAACGGACCGTGGGAAATGAAAGTGCTCGGCAGCGGACCCGACCGTCTCCGGTTTGAGCAGATGGCGCAGTGGCTCGGCATTGAATCGCGGGTGACATTTGACCGGCAGTTGCCATCCACCCATATGCCCAACTATTTGAGTGGGTTGGACGTGCTGGTACTCCCGTCGCTGAGCCGCCCCAACTGGAAAGAGCAATTCGGGCGGGTGCTGGTTGAAGCCATGGCGTGCGAAGTCATCACCGTGGGGTCGCGTTCCGGCGCAATTCCGGAAGTGATGGGCGATGCGGGGCTGCTGTTTGATGAAGGGGATGAAGACGGACTGCGGGCGCAATTGCAACGCCTGCTGGATGATGTTCCCCTGCGGACGCAACTCCGCGAGCGCGGCAAATCGCGGTTGCTGGACAATTACACCCATGCCGCCATCGCCGCGCACTCGGTGGACGTGTATCGGCAAATTTGCGGATAAAGTCAATTTTGGCGAAAAAACCCGTTGACACGATGTGTCAGTGTGGCTATAATCAGGACCATTAATTCCCCCCAAAGCACGTTGAGGATATATGTCTGACCATCTGCCCGCATATGCTCAATACGACCTATTTTTTTCACCACAGCGGATTTCTGCGCTGAAAGGCTTGCGCGGCAAAAAATGGCAAACACTGGTGATAAAAACTGCCACACTTCCCGAAACCCATCCCGATGCACTGGCGCTATCTTTGACGGTGATTGAGTTGTGCGGCTGCGATACGTGTGAAAAAGACAGCTACCGGGCGCAACTGGGATGTACTGCCTGTGCCCGCCGAACGTTGCAAGGCTTCAAAGGCGAAGACAGCGAACTGCTGATACTTTTTGAAGACTCCCGCGCCAAAATCGGCGAATACTTGGCGCTGCCCTGACTCCTGCTTGACACCAATGACGCACCGTGTTATGATGGCACTCAATCAATCTCCAAACCCCGAATTTAAGGAGGGAAAGCAAAGATGCTGACACTGGTTGAAAAAATTCTGTTCTTTTGGGCTGTGGTTTTGTCGCTGTATTATGGCTGGATTTACTTTGACCGCGCCATAAAAGTGGTGTTGCGCGGGCAGGATGAGCTGTATCTGGACAATTTGCCGCGCCGCATTTGGGATGGGTTGGTATCGTTTATCAGTTTGCGAACCGTGTTTAAGACCCGTCCGATGGAAAGTTCCTTCCACGCCGCCATTGCGTGGGGTTTTATGTATTATTTTCTGATAAACGCGCTGGATGTGCTGGGCGGCTACTTCCCCGCCGTGCATGAATGGACGCAATCGCCCGCGATGAGCTGGTACCGGCTGGGCGGCGATATTTTGAGCATCGGCGTGCTGGTGGGAATGGTCTATTTTCTCAGCCGCCGTTTTATGGTGGAAACTCCCGCGCTGAACATCCGCGAGAATGTGAAACTGCACCCGAAAGCGAGAAAAGGCATGCGCCGCGATTCGCTGATTGTCGGTGTGTTCATTCTGCTGCACGTCGGGTTTCGCTTCACCGGCGAATCGTTTCTGGTAGCGCAGGGCGGCGGCGATGTCTGGCAGCCCTTTGCTTCTGCCGTATCGAATCTGTGGGCGGGCATGACCCCTGCCGCGCAATCGCTGGGCTGGCACGTTTCATGGTGGATTGCGTTGGGACTGATTCTGGCGTTCATCCCCTATTTCCCGTACACCAAACACCTGCATCTGATTGTTGCCCCCATCAACTTTATGACCCGCCCGCAAAAACGTTCCATCGGGGAACTGAAAGCGCTCAATTTTGAAGACGAGTCCATCGAACAATTTGGCGCGGCAAACCTAACCGATTTGAGCCAAACCCAAATTCTCGATGCCTTTGCCTGCATTATGTGCAACCGCTGTCAGGACGTGTGCCCCGCATACACCACCGGCAAAGAACTGTCACCCTCCGCGCTGGAAATCAACAAACGGTACGGTATCAAAGAACACTTCGGCGCGATTGCCATCGGCGAGAGCGATTTGGATTTGATGGATGTCGCCATCACCGAAAGCGCGGTCTGGGCATGCACCACCTGCGGCGCATGCTCAGAAATCTGCCCGGTGGGGAATGAACCCTTCACCGACATTATGGACATTCGCCGCAACCAGGTGCTGATGGAAAGCGAATTTCCCGAAGAATTACAGCAGGCGTTCCGTGGGATGGAGCGTAACGGCAATCCATGGCAAATGGCAAATGACCGCATGGAATGGGCGCAATCACTGGACTTTAAAGTCCCGACGGTGGAAGAAAACCCCGACTTCGATGTGCTGTATTGGGTGGGCTGTGCGGGCGCATTCGACCCCGGCGCGCAGAAAATTGCTCGCTCGTTTGCCACTATTCTGAATCGGGCGGGCGTCAATTATGCCGTGCTGGGTAATCAGGAATCATGCACCGGCGACACGGCGCGCCGCGCGGGGAATGAATATCTGTTCACCGAAATGGCGATGGGCAATATCGAAACCCTGACCGGTGCGGGCGTGAAGAAAATTATCGCCACCTGCCCGCACTGCCTGCACACCATCAAAAACGAATACCCGCAATTTGGTGGGGAATATGAGGTGGTACACCACACCGAATTCATCAACCAATTGATTGGCAGCGGAAAAGTGCAACTGGATAGTCACAAACTCGACTCCGTCACCTTCCACGACCCCTGTTATTTGGGGCGGCACAACGGGGTGGTGGAGGCTCCGCGGGCGGTGCTGGCGCAAGTCAGCGCCACCGTGCCGGAGATGGAACATCACGGCAGCCAATCCTTCTGCTGTGGCGCGGGTGGTGCGCAAATGTGGAAAGAGGAAGAAGAAGGCACTGCGGCGGTGAACGCCACCCGCTTTGCCGAAGCCGTCGCCACCGGCGCCGGCACCGTTGCGGTGGGATGCCCCTTCTGCAACCAAATGCTCACCGACGCCAACCGCTCAACGGGTGACAAAATGGACGTGAAAGACATCGCCCAAATTGTGGCGGAAAATATGGCGTAGTTTTAGCAACCATCAACAGCCCGACACTCCGTGCCGGGCTTTTTTTATGCGGACGGGACAACGTGAATAAAAATTTGCTTGCCCATTGATTGCGGATTGTGGTATGCTACTGCCATCGTAACTATTCACCCTCTCTCACTCCCCCCTTCCCATCGGGATTGGGAAGTTTTTCAACCGTAATTCTGGAAAATTTATTATGCGCTGAATAGTTACCCGCCATCATCATTTTGGAGGAAAGGCTTGTGCGCAAACGACAATTTTTTTCAGGTATCGGACTTATTTTAGTCACGCTAATTTTAACCACCATCGTCATTTTTGCGGCGAATATGCTGACCAATGGCGGCTTTAATCGCCCGTTTAGCGACTCCGGACGGGTGTGGCACACCCAAACAGAATTAGTTGCTACCGGCTGGCACCCTTTCTGGATTGCTGCCAACACCTACAATGGTTTTGCTGCTGCGGTAAAACTCCACTGGATGAGTGCCGAACAGTTTGCTACTGATTTCGGCGGTTTTGATTATCGCGTGGAGGGTGACCAGGCACAAAATATGTGGTCGTC
>CAYZQQ010000324.1:0-4544 GCA_964480075.1 uncultured Anaerolineaceae bacterium | reverse complement strand
CAAATACACCCCCGACGAAGGGACAATCACCATCAGCGCCCATATCCATGTGGCTGAAGCTGAAAACGACAAAACAACCAACCAACAATTTGTGGAGATTGCGGTTTCCGATACAGGCATCGGCATTAACAAAGAAGACCAAGCGCTAATTTTTGAAAAATTCTATACCGCCGAAGATACCTCGCTCCACAGTTCCGGCGATACAAAGTTTATGGGGGGCGGTCCCGGGTTGGGATTGACCATCGCTCAGGGAATAGTTGAAGCCCATGGCGGGCGTATTTTTGTGGAAAGCGTAGGGTACAACCCCCAAAAAAATTCGGGCAGCACATTTTTTGTACTTTTACCGGCAGAACCATTTGCCGCGAACCAAAAAGAGCGACCCTGACGGTCGCTCTTTTTTTACACGTTCCGGCAATTGCTTTTACCAGACCGATTGGGCATCCGGTTGCGGAAATTCTCACTGCGGTTGAGCGTCATTAAATGGTGCGCCCGGCTGGAATGATGAATTGCCATTGCCGCGATTGAAGCCGCCGGAATGTTGTTTGGAGGTGCGGTGCCGGTTGCCAAAATTTGGCATGCATTTGCCATCGCTGGCGCATTTATCTTGGTATGTTTGCAGCCGTTCCATCGCTTTATCATATTGGTCTTGGGTAATTTTGCCATCTTGCAATGCTTGGTCCAATCGCTCTTTCAACGGTGCTGTTATGGTCAATGCAATATCGTCCATTGAAACGCCCTGCTGTGTGGCAAGGTCTTGCAGACTGGTTCCATCACGGAAGGCTTGCAGCATATCGCGCGGGTCCAAATTTAGCGCGTCAGCAAGGTTTAAGCCGGTTTCCATCACCTGATTGAACATGGCGCGCGGGTTGACGCGGTTGCGCAGAGAACGCGCGGGGGGGCGCAATTGACAATTGCCGTCGTTGACACAAGCGTCGCGGCGTTCCTGTAACCGCGCCTGAATGGTATCTGCCTGCTCCTGTGTAATTTTGCCATTTGTTACGGCATCATTCAACGCTTGAACCGCCGCGTCATAAACTACGTTCGCCACATCTGCCATTGTTTTGCCGTGTTCGGTGACAACGTCTTCCAACTTTTTGCCACCCTTCAATTCGGCGGTCAAATCATCCACCGACATCCCCAGTAACTCCGCCACCGGTTCGAGCATGTTTGCTTTTGGGTGCGGAGCGCGCTGTCCAGATGGCTGTCCCTGCGGCGCATCCGGTCCCTGCGCCATTGTCACCCCAACGACCCCTAAACTTAACACCAAAACCATTCCTATCACAAAAAACCATTTCTTGTTCATTTTTTATTGCTCCTTTCGAATACGAAATATTGTTTCATTTGTTCTTTCGTTTATACTATGCCATCAAAACTTAAAAATTTGTTGAGAAATTTGTAAATATTTTGTAAAAACAGGATTGAATATGGATTTTCTAAAATTATCATTGGAAACACTTGACGGCGAAGCGGTAGAAGTGGTGGCGAATGTTTTTAATCGTTATGGATATGGCGGCGCAGTGATGGAATCTGCCCCGCCGAATTTTGACCGGGTTACGGTGCGCACTGTCATCCCCGCCACCGATGAAGATACGTTGCAAAAAATTGAAATCGCGCTGGCATTGGTGGGGCAAGCGTTGCCGCAACCATTACCGGAATTGCAAAAAGAGTATATCGGAGAAAATGATTGGGCGGAGTCGTGGAAAGAAAATTTCCACGTGGTGCATATCGGGCGAGTGGTGATTCAACCCAGTTGGCGGGAATATACGGCGCAACCGAATGATGTGGTGGTGCACCTTGACCCCGGGGTGGCGTTTGGCAGCGGGTTGCACCCCACTACCAGTTTGTGCCTGCGAATTTTGCAAGAAATGCCGCTGACAAACGTGGCTATGTTTGATGTGGGCACGGGCAGCGGGATTCTGTCGGTGGCGGCGGCAAAAATGGGCGCATCGCCCATCCGTGCGGTAGATGTGGATGATGTGGCGGTGCGGGTGGCAGCGGAGAATTTCACGTTGAACGGGGTATCGCCCATCGAAACGGCGGTCGGGTCAGCAGCGGCACACGGCGGTCACCAATGGTCGCTGGTGGTGGCGAATATTTTATCGAATATTTTGATTGACATTATGGCAGATTTGCGTGCCGCGCTGGCAACTGACGGGCAAATGATTCTGTCGGGCATTATCAACGAGCAAGAAAAAGCGATGCTCGACAGTTTGTCGGAACATCGCTTAAAAATTGTATCTCGGTACGTGGAAGGTGATTGGATTGCGTTGGTGGTGCAAAAATAGGTTATGCGGTTTTACTCTTCATCAGCAAATTCCATTCGCCTTTGTGGACAACCGTGCCATCTTGATTGAGCACGGTGGCTTTTAGCAATACCTGTCCCCCACCCAACCGGGCAATGGGTTTCAATTCGATGACTTCTGCTTCCATGTGGATGGTATCGCCGATGAACACCGGTGCGGAAAACCGCCATTCCAGCCCGCGGAATGCCAGCGTCGTGCCTTCGATGAACCCCTGCCGCGCCGCAAGCCCACTGACAATCGAAAGCACCAGCAATCCGTGCGCAATGCGCTTGCCAAACATTGTGTGTTTGGCAAATTCGGCATCGGTGTGCAGTGCGTTAAAATCGCCGGACAACCCGGCAAAATTCACAATGTCCGCTTCGGTGATGGTACGAGCGGGCGTTGTAATTTTCATCCCGATTTCAAATTCTTCAAAATACATACCACGTGGTTTTGAATTCATGTTTCCTCCATAAAAAATCAAATATCATACAGCAAATCAAGGGTAAGACCACTCACCACGCTATCTTCGGTTTGTAGGGTTAAAAATGCTGCACCTGCGCCCAACCGAACCGCTTCATCAATTGGAAAATCGTTGAGCAGCGCAAAAATTATTGCCGCGCTCATCGCATCGGATGCGCCGGTAATGTCCACCACGTTGGTGCTGAGCGCGGGAATGTGCCCACTGGTATCGCCGGTGGCATACACCACCCCTTTTTCCGCAAGCGTGACCACTGCGATACTCACGCCCAATGTCACCAATTTTTGTGCCGCTTTTATCGCTTGCCCGCGTGTTTTTACCGTTAATCCGGTTAGCGTTTCGGATTCGGCGGCATTGGGCGTGACCATGTACAATTTTCGCAGATGCGGCTTTAAACGTTCCGCCAGCGAGGTTGAAGTTGGGTCTGCCACCACCGGAATTTCATACGCTGCCGCCTGTTTTATCAGCGAGTTGATAACTGCGGCAGATAAATTACTGTCGATGACCACCAACTCCGCATCATGAATCACTCCCCGGCGACGGTACATTAACTGGGGAGTGATAGCCGCCAGCACGCGCATATCATCCAGCGAGTGAATGAGCGCTTTGCGTTCATCATACAGTGCAATATATGCTGCGGTGCGATGATTGTGCGATACCACCATATATTCTGTATCGACACCAACTGCTTCCAGCCGCCGCCGAATGCGCTCTCCGGAAGGGTCGTCGCCCACTGCGGTCATAAGAATTACATCTTGCCCCAATCGCGCTAAATTTTCGCTGATGTTACGCGCAACGCCTCCGGCGGTATTCCGAATGCGCCCCGGATTGCTCGTTCCGGGATGCAACGGGGCAAGAGCATGACCTTTGGTATCGATTCCGGCGGCTCCTGCCACCAACACATATCCGTCTGACACAGGTGGCTCCTCTGAAAAACGTTTCAAGGTTTGAATTTCATGGGTCCTGATTTCTGTTTATTATACTCGTTTTTTCATTTTTTGGCTATATTTTCACAATGAGAATTATGGGTGGATGGTGATTGTTTGCGGCAGTATTGCCTGCCCATTGGATGTTCCGGTGATGGAAACGCGCGTGTTGGTCTCGGCGTTATACATTCCCACTGCCAACCGATACTGCCCCACCGCCAACCCGTCTGTGACAACAGTGTACGGGTCAACGATGCGTTCGCCGGCATCCCAAATAGAGGTGGGATATGTATTTTGCACGGGTTGGTTGTCCTGCCCACCGACAACAGCGCCATTTTCGTCCAGTATGTGGACGAACACGGTAAAATCAGCCGTCGGGGCGGATATTACCCGCCAAAGCAGAGTCAGCGTTAGCGGTGTACCGGCAGAAAGGTCAGTTTGGGATAATTGAAAGCCATCCAGTTTGGCAATGTCATCAAATTTTGCATTGATTGTGCTGAATGCCGGTGGCGCTTCCGCCGCTAACGGCACTTTTAACGGCGCAATGAACACGGTATCGCCACTGCCATCCCCCAGCGAAAGCCGCCGCCCAATGCGCGAATCATACACGGCTATTGCCAACTGATACCGTCCCGGCGGGAGATTATCCTTCAAATGCAACACCCGCGCATCGGGTACAGTATCGGTGCGCGCGCGCCACAATCGCGGGGGATATGTCCCGCCGGTGGGCACGGCGGCATCATCGGTACTCCACACCCGGCGAGCATCATCCAGCAATTGCAAAACGATGAGATAATCTTCCGCCAGTGGTTTTGCCGTTTGCCAGAAAAGGGTCACGGGCAATTGCCCATCGGC
>CAYZQQ010000323.1:0-4549 GCA_964480075.1 uncultured Anaerolineaceae bacterium | reverse complement strand
ATGGACAATTTCTTTTTCAGCAACATGCGCAGCCAACCAATGATCAAATAGTCGTGCCGCTCAATTTAGACAACGTTATTTTAGAAGGCAGCCGACGGATTAAGGAACATCAACGGCTCATAGAAGAATTACCGGATATTGACGTGCTGGCATTAAAAGTTACCGACAAACCATTGCGGGATGTAAAACTAACGCCCGATGATTGGCGCGTTATCTCTCATATTCATCCGCGTAACAGCATCGCCAAAATTGCCCAAGCCACCAACATGGACGAATTTCAGATTCGAAAAATTGTATATGGCATGTTACAAGCCGGGCTCGTTGAGTTGACCAAGCCGGAAGGCGTAAAATCAAAACGACGATTTGGCGACAACAAAGAGGTCAGTGCGCAAAAACCGGCGGTAAAACGCTCGGTCATTGAACGGTTAATCACCCGCATCAAACGGATATAACTTCTAGCAGATATTCATCGTGGATAAGGTAGGTTTTTAATGCAAACTGTCAAAATGGTTATTACCGGACCATACAGCGCCGGCAAAACTCAATTCATCCGCACCGTCAGTGAAATTGATGTCGTTTCAACAGAACGAAAAATTTCCGCCGAAGCCGAGCGTTTGAAAGACCAAACCACCGTTGCAATGGATTTTGGACGCATCACCATTGATGATGATTTAGTGCTATATCTGTTTGGAACGCCCGGTCAACGCCGCTTTGATTTTATGTGGGAGATTCTCACCGAAGGAATGTTGGGTTTTGTGGTATTAATTGACAGCGTTCGCCCCGAAACCTTTCGCGAAGCCAAACATATCTTGGAAATCTTTCGAGGGTATGCCGAAACGCCGTATATTGTTGCCGCAAATAAACAAGATTTACCCGATGCATGGAGTCCGGAAGATTTACGCATCGCCTTAAAAATTGATAAAAACGTAAAGGTTTTGCCGTTGGTTGCTACAGATAAAGATAGTGTGAAACAAGTTTTGCTGGAATTATTATATTCCATTCTAGAAAATATAACAGAAAATTAGCCGTTACAGAACCTTTTTTATGCCACAGCGTGACTATTCCCGCCAAAATAATATTGAGAATGTCCTTCAATCGCTATTGCAAGCAGGTGGATTTTCCAGCGCAGTGGTCGCCTCAAACGAAGGGTTGCCCTTAGCCACCGCCGGCAACACCAACACCACGCTCATCGCTGCCGTGGCAGCCTCTATCAAGAATCTGGCGGAACGCGCCCAACAATCGCTCATTGAAATTACGTCGCGCAGCTCTCACGGAGAATGTATCATCATCCGTTATTTTTCAGTAGAGCAAGAATTACTGCTGTTATCCCTGCACATTCCTGCCGGACAGCATCCATATCGCCGGCTCACCAACCGAGCCATTTCGAGACATCCAACAAATTTTAGCCAGAAAGCACGCTCGGCAATAAACTATCTCGCCGAGACACCCACCACTATGAGCTCAATTGTCACCAATCAAGGCGTGGTTCATTACGAAGTCAGCGGACACGGACGCCCAATCATCCTGTTGCACGGATGGCTGGGGTCGTGGGAGTACTGGGCAGAAACAATGGCACAGCTGCAAAGCTCGTACCGCGCCTATGCGCTCGATTTTTGGGGCTTTGGCGACTCTGGCAAGCGGCACGACACTTTTTTAGTACCCGATTTTGTGGCGCTGGTGGATGAATTTATGGAGCGGTTGGGCATTGAAGCAGCCCCCGTCATCGGGCATTCTATGGGTGGCACGGTCGCCCTGAGTTTGGCGCTGGCACAACCGCATCGCGTGCAGCAAATCGCCGTGATTGGTTCGCCCATCAACGGCGCATCGCTGAGTTTCTGGCTCAAACTCGCCGGTGAACCATGGGCAGCGCGAATGTTATGGCAATATCCATTCACCTTAAATGCGTTTTTGAAGTTATTTTCTCTCCGCGCAGTCAAAGAATCCCAGCGCTGGTATCAAATGGTCACCAAAGATGTATCGGATACCACGCTTGACTCATTTTTTTCCAGCATTCGTTCGCTGCGCCGTACCGACCTAACCCACCGGCTGGATAAAATTGCCGTACCGATAATGGGGATGTATGGCGCAAAAGACATCATTGTCAACCCTCATCAAGCCGCCGTTTTGGAAACCAACGCCGCTCGCCCGCATATTGTTCGCCTGCCCGGTTCCGGACATTTTCCCATGCTTGATGAGCCCGAAACGTTCCATCGCCACTTATCTGATTTTATCTATCACGAGCTATGATAAAAATAATCATCAGAGTCCCAACTCATATTAACCCTTTCAACGAACCGGCGCGAGAATTGCGCATCCTCGATAAACCGCTATGGCTCCATCACCGCGATATTTTGGCGCCATTCAGTCACCGCGAGCAGGAATACAAAGCCGGCGAACCGTTAGAAAATACCACCGAAGAAACCATTATTTATAAAGACAATCTTTTTTTTGATAAAGCTTTATTTAAGGCATTCATCTCTGCCGCCACCGTCCGCCAGTCGCCCAGTCAAATCGCCTTTAAAAAAGATGACAAAGCCATTGTGAGCCACGCATTGCCATTGCAATCGGGCATTCGTGAGCAAAATGGAGTCTATGTCGCCGATTTATTTTACTATCCGCGCGGTTATTCGGCGCTTGAAGCAGACAAAATCGAGCCATTGATTATTGACACACAGCCCACAGAAATTGGCTATTACCATATTCCCACCTATATGGCATCCGAAAAAGGGGATTTGGTGTACCAAGTTCCGCAACGCCCGTTTTTGTCCATTGAAAATTGGGTTCATATTTTTCTGGCAAACACCGCATTCGGTATTTATTCACGCGGGGTGCGCATCGAAAAACTGCTTGATAGCAGCTTTTTGTTTATGCTCAGAATTTTCACCCGCTCACTGTTGGAACGAAAACAATTTCTAGAATCATCTCCGATGGTGAAAGTGGGCAAAAATTGTCTCATCGATCCGACTGCTATCATTCAAGGACCCACTATCATCGGGGATAATGTAACCATCGGCGCAGGAACAGTGGTTAATGCGTGTGTCATCGGCGACAACGTAAATATTTCGCAGGGATGCCAACTGATGGTCAGCGTGGTGGGCAGCGGGTCATTTTTGCCGTTTCGCGCCGCGCTATTTATGACCACATTGATGGAGAATGCGATGGTGGCGCAAAATGCCTGCCTGCAAATGTGTGTCATCGGACGCAATACGTTCATCGGCGCGGGAAACACGTTCACCGATTTTAACCTGCTGAATAAACCGATTAGAACTATGCACCACGGCGACTTGCTGGCTGTTCAGCAACCTGTGCTGGGGGGATGCGTGGGGCATAATTGCCGCATCGGGTCGGGACACATTATTTTCCCGGCACGCACCATCGAATCTGATGTGGTGTTGTTTGCCAAAGAAGACCGCCAAATCATCAGCAAAAACGTGCGTTACGAAGATAGCGACCACCATCACTATCCCGACCAAAAACACGTGCCGCTGTACCATCCCCGCGACGAATAATGGGATTTATCGTGTGTTGGGAGGTTTATTCTGGATAATTTTGCATTCATTATTCATCCCATTGACCCAAAACGCGATGTTCAACGCAAATTTCCGCTATTGGGAAAATTGCTCCCCACCTCTGCCATAAATTTTTTTTCGCGCTATTTTCCACCGGTATATATCTCTCACATTGAAGACATACAAAGCGCCCACAATCGCATCGAAGGGTGGTTTGTCGCGTGTCCCTTCACCCCGCAACGCATGCTGCAATTGCCGCCCCCGGTGGTTTACAAAAAAATTGTGCAAACGGGAAAACTGGCGCAAAAACACGGCGCAAAAATTCTTGGGCTGGGTGCGTTCACCTCGGTCGTTGGTGATGCCGGTATCACCATCGCTTCTCAACTGGACATCCCCGTGACCACCGGCGACAGCTATACCGTCGCTGTGGCGGTGGAAGCAGCAAAAGAAGCCGCCCGTCAAATGGATATTCAGGTATCACATGCCACCGCAGCCGTGGTTGGCGCGGCGGGAGCCATCGGCAGGGTGTGCGCCCAACTGCTTGCACCGGACGTGCAAAAAATAATTTTACTGGGACGTAGTGAAAATTCGCTAAATGATGTAAAATATCTAGTAGAAGCGACCGGGCAATTAAATGTACACGCCGGCGCTGATATGGCTTTACTGAAAGATGCCGACATCATCATCGCCGTTAGCAGCGCCATTGATAGCATCATTTTACCCGAACATCTCAAATCGGGGGCGGTGGTGTGCGATGTTGCCCGTCCGCGTGATGTTTCGCGGCAAGTGGTAGACCGCCGCAGTGACGTGCTGGTCATCGAAGGCGGGATGGTACAGGTTCCCGGTGATGTCAATTTTAACTTTAATTTTGGCTTTCCGCCGAAAATGGCATTCGCTTGTATGGCAGAAACAATGATTTTGGCACTGGAACAACGGTATGAAAGTTTCACGCTCGGCAAAAACATTTCGCTGGCGCAGGTGCAAAAAATTTCAGCGCTGGCAAAAAAACAACTTCCTTTCCCGTTTTCACGGTGAGATAT
>CAYZQQ010000322.1:0-4554 GCA_964480075.1 uncultured Anaerolineaceae bacterium | reverse complement strand
CCCAATTTTCCGCATGCACCACCGGCAGCCCCCCCACCCGCCGGATGGATTGGAAGGCTTGCAGCAGTTCGCCATCATTGAGCCGCAAGCCATACGCCATATATAGTTTAAAACTGGCGCATCCGGCATCAACTACCGTCGCCAACTGGTCAAGTTTGGCAATATCGGTGGGACCGAGGGTCATGTGCAAGCCATAATCGGCGACGCTGCGCGCATCTGCCAGCGCCCGCCGCACCGCCAGCGCATTGAGCATCGTTTCGTCGGGCTGGGTTTCGATAAAATCAACAATGGCGGTTGTGCCGCCAAATGCCGCCGCTCGGGTGCCGGTGAAAAAATCATCGGTGGAGACAAACTTCCCGATGGGCATTTCCAGATGCACGTGAATATCTACCGCCCCCGGCGTGACCAGCATCCCGGCAGCGTTAATTTCGCGCCGCCCGGATAAATTCTCCCCAATCGCCGCAATCTTTTCGCCATTGATGCCAATATCGGCGAAATAACTGTGAGTGGCAGTCACGATTTTCCCGTTTTTTACCACCCTATCAAAAGCCATTCATCGCTCCAAAATGCTGGATCTATGCTTGCGGCAGCTCGAACCAGAAAGTGCTGCCTTTGCCCAATTCGCTTTCAACGCCCACATCACCATGCAATTTTTGCACAATCCGCTGCACAATCGACAGCCCCAAGCCATATCCTTCGGCGCGCGCCTGACTGAGACGGCTAAATGGGATAAACAATTTTTGTTGCTCTGTTTCTGTCAACCCGTTACCGTTATCTTTTACCCAAAAACGCACCCTGCCATTTTGCGGCGCATCTGCGCCAATAACAAGTTTGGGCGGCGTGCCTCCATATTTAATAGCATTTGTCATATAGTTGACCCACACCTCTTCTACCCACGGGGCATGTCCCATAGCAACGGGCAAATTAGCTGTCACAGTAATTTCCGCACCGGATTGGTCAATCAAATCGGTTATCCGGCGTTCCGCATCCTGTACTACAGAGCGCATCATCAACGGTTGGACAGTCACATCCATTTGACGCACGCCCGCCAAAAGCAGCAATTCATCGATAATGTTGCTCATTTTTCTGCCGGTGCGCAACATAGCCAAAAAATTCTCTTGTAATTCTTCCGGCGACATAGTATCCAGATAATCGGTCATCACCTCTGCATATCCAATTAACGTTGCCAGCGGACCTTTTAAATCGTGCGCGACCGTGTGAGAAAACGCATCAAGTTCTTCATTTTGTTCTTGAAGCTCCTGCGCCCGCTGGCGCAACGCCGTTACCATGCGTGCGTTATCGATAGCAATTGCTGCCGGTGCCGCCAATGCCTCAATTAACGTTAAGTCATATTTGTTGAACCCGCCGTTAATTTTGTTGACAACTTCCAGCACGCCCAACAGTCCATCACGCCCGTGTAACGGTACGGCAATCAGGCAAGTGGTGTGAAACCCTGTTTGAGTATCAATTTGTTCCGAAAACCGAGGATCACCCGCCACATCTGAGACGATGGTACTCTGCTCAAATTGTGCCACCCACCCTGCTACGCCTTCGCCGGGGCGCAACCGCAAATTTAACGGTGAAAAGTGTTCGCCTTCATTATAAACCACCTGACATACCAACCAACCGGGTTGGTTATCGTCCCACAACCAGATGGAGCTTCCCCGCGCGCCGACCAGTTGTGTTGCCATTTGCAGCAGTGCCCGCACCAATTCCCGCAAATCGAGGGTGGCGGTAAATGTCTGCCCGGCTGCGTTTAACAGCGCCAAGTTCTGGTTTCGCTGCTCCAAAGCATCCAACGCATGTTGTTTTTCAGCGAGAATACGTTCCTTCAGCAACACCTGTTCAATGATTGTCGGCAGCAATTCCAAAAAAATGCCTTCAGCATCTTTTACCAAATAGTCACTCGCGCCGAGTTTTAATGCCTCCACGGCGATTTTCTCGCTGCCGGTGCCGGTGACCATTATGGTCGGCGGCAATGTTCCGCGGCTGGCAAGCTGACGCAACACCGTCAAGCCGTCATATTCCGGCATATGCTGGTCAACTGCCAACGCATCATACCGCCCCGCGTCATACATTTCCAGCCCACGTTTTCCGTCGGGGGCAAAATCCACCGTATATCCCGCCCGTTCCAAACGCACTCGCAACAAATTGGCGAGCTCCGGGTCGTCTTCCATACATAAAATTCGAATTGGCGCATCTTTTTTCATGTCATAACCCAATCATAGGTCGCTACGTGCAAACCTACGCGCGCTCTGATGTCAGTGGTAAATCGATGGTAAATGTACTCCCCTGCCCTACGGTGCTGTCAACGGTAATTTCTCCATTATGTGCCTCAACAATGTATCGTGCAATCGCCAATCCCAATCCCAATCCTTCCAGCCCACGTTCCATCGTTTCATTCATTTGCGAAAAACTGTCCCAAATGCTGTCCAGTTTATCAGCAGGGATGCCTTTGCCGCTATCTTCCACGATGATATGCAATCGGTGGGGATGGACAATGGTTTTTAAAATGATTTCGCTCTGTTCCGGGCTAAATTTTACTGCATTATCAATTAAATGAGCAATCGCCTCCGAAATCCGTGTTTTGTCCAGCAACAGGGTGGGCAGCGATGGCGAGCGATGTTCGGTGAACATAATTTGTTTGGGAGTGGTTTTAAAATGCGCCAGTGTCACCACGTCGTCCAGCACTTCGGCAAACGGAACAAATTTGAATGACATGGTTCCCTGCCGCGCCGAAAATGTGGCAAATGCCACCAACCCGTCAATCAATCGCTGTAATTGCCCCGATTGATTTCCCAGCATCGACACTATTTCGCTCTGCTCGTCGTTCAGCTCGCCACGGCGTGGGTTTTTAAGCGTTTCCAGTCCCTGCAAAATGACGGTCAGCGGCGTTTTTAGCTCATGGCTCACCACATTTAAGAAACTGTACCGCAGCCGGTCAAGCGCTTTGCGTTGCTGGCGTTCTCGTTTGTATGCGGCGCTCAAGTCGCGCGCATACAGTGTGGCTTGTTCAATTTGCCGATTGGCTTCATCAAACAAGCGCGCATTTTCAATGGCGACGGCGGCAAATGATGCCAGTGATTCCAGTAGCCTTTGGTCAACAAGCGAAAATTGTCCGCGGTTTTTGTTGATGACTTCCACCACCCCGGTGAGCTGGTTTCGGGTGCGCAACGGCACACACAATACCGATTGGGTAGTGGTTGCAGTGTCATCATCCAGTCCTTTAAAAAAGCGGGGGTCTTGCGAAACATCGGGCACCAGCAGCGGGGCGTTATGTTCTGCCACCCACCCGACGATGCCCTGTCCCAGTGGCAAACGTATGCCCACCAACCCTTCGGATGCAGGACCTGCCACCGCGGCAAATTCCAGCTCTTGTCGCACCGAATCAAGAAGGAGGAGCGCGGCGGCTTCTGTGTTCAACCGGGTCGTCACTTCGCCCATAATATGGGTTAAAATGTGATTCAAGTCGAGACTGGAAACGACCATGCGCGCGGCTTCCGCCACCGATTGAACCGCTTCAACCTGCCGCTGCGATTTTGAAAACAGCCACGCATTGCGCAATCCAGTACCAATCTGCTGGACAATAGCCGTTAAAAACGCAATATCATCGGGCGAGAACGGATATGGTTGGCTATCTGCCGCCAAAATGATGCCCGCCATATTGCCCGGCACGCGGAAGGGAAGGCATACCAGTGATTGCACGTTCAATTGGCCAAACAGTTTGGTCTCACCGGCTGTCATCGCGGCAGATTGTATGTCGGGGATAATCACCGGTTGTTGGGCATCAATCGTGCGGTGGATGATGGATTCGGGAAGGGTGGCGTTAAGTGCGTCAAGCCATGCAGCCGGAATGTTGCGTTCGGCGAGCACAATCGGCTGACGGTCATGGTCAAAAACCATCACCGTCCCCAGCGAAAGTTTCAACATTTCCAGCGCCAGTTGCAGCGAAACGTGCGCCACTTCGCGCGGATTGAGCGACTGGCTCACAGCAGTCGCGCCGGTGAGCAATAATCGCATTTTTTCTTGCAAAGTATGTAATTCTGAAGAAGCATGTGTGGCAATCGTCATAGATTCAAAAAAGCACCGGGTGGGGTTCAACCTGATTATTGAGATTGTACCGCAATTTAGCCGTTGTCACAAAGTTACTAACTTTATTCGATGTTATTGTTTGGGGAGAATTTTGCCGGTGAACATCAGTGTTTTTGCGCGCTGCCAACGGTACAGTTTATGCCGCCACACAAAATACAACCCTGCCAGAAGTCCGCCCGCTTCCCATCCCCACAGTTCCGGTCTGCGGGTAAAGGCAATCCAATAGGCTTGTTTCATATCAGTTTGTTCGCTACCGGCTTTACCCCATGTCTGAAAATGCCAGCCATTGAGGGGCCAATACCACGTTTGATGAAATGTCCATAGCCGGTCTAAAATAGCGTGTCCGTTAAATGCCAGCAGATACACCCACCCGCGTGGTTTTTTCCACAGCGCGTATCCCAGCACCAGCAGGTGTACTATCAATGTGTGCGCAAACAGCACCGCCGCCCCCCACCCCCCCCA